>QHPA01000061.1 GCA_003218935.1 Verrucomicrobiota bacterium | reverse complement strand
GCAGCAACTCTGGAAGGATCGTCCTGACCACCGTTTTAGCGGGAGTTCGTGGCATCAAGACGTCGGTTTTTCATTGGATAGATTTGATACTGCCATTTGATACTGTTTGCCATTTTTCGGGCCAAGCGGAGCCAAATGCGGCAAATGCGAAAACACGAAATCGCCAATAACGACGGGGATTTGCAAGCATAGCCCAACGCATCCAAACGCGGAAAAAGCCTCTTTTAGATTTTCCAGGCGTGCGCTTTAAACCACTCAGCCATCTCTCCAACCAAGTCGTCTTAATTTGAAGAAATTCGACTTACCTCGCAATGCTTTTTGGCGGGCTGGCGCGGTGGTTTTGACTTTCAGGGCTTTGGCTTTAAGGTGAGGCAAGCGCTTGCAAGTGCGCGTGGTTACCGAGCGTTGAATAGCGAAACAACTTATCCAGTCAATAAGTCAGATTAACTTGACTAAACGGGATGCAGCGACAAAGACCCGCCGAAAAGACAGACAACCAGATGAACCCAAATGCATCGCACAAAACGGTCGAACGCCTACGCGAATTCGTCACTCTCTGCGGCCGTAGGCGCGGTTTCGCGGGCAACAATTTTCCATTTGAACGGTTGATTAAAGGCCAACTTCTGAGAATTGGAGGTAGTCTATGAAAACCCGCGTCATAATAACTTCGGTGCCCGGGCTGGTTGCCGGTGGAATGATTCTTTTTCTCGGGTGCGGCGCCGAGTCCCAAAAGACAGGTTACGCCCAATCCGGGATTGACCTCGCTGCGACCACCGCCGCCGTTACCCCGGCAACGGCGAACCCGTCCGCGGCTCCCGCCGAGTCGATCCCCAAAATCGTCACCGCGCCATCCAGACTTTCGCCCGGCGTGGATGAAATTGTGCAATTGGCCCAGGCCGGCGTGGGCGATGAAGTGTTGCAGGCTTACATCGAGAATTCGCCGACGCCTTACAAGCTGAACGTGGACGAAATCCTTTACCTGCACGACCTGGGGCTTTCCGTCGAGACGATCGCAGCCATCGTGCGTCATAGCCAGTCCGCACAAGACCAGTCAGCGGCGCCGGCGGTTGCCAACGCGCAGCCGTCTGCCACGAATACTCTTGCGCCGCCAGCGGAACAGTCGGTGGCGCAGCCGGCCGTGACCACGCAAGATGCAAACATAAACCCTGCTCCCGTGGACAACGCTTACGCGATCACTCCGCCTGAGCAGGTGAACTACAATTATTTTTATCAAACTCTGGCCCCCTATGGAAGCTGGGTGGAAGTTCCCAGTTATGGCTGGTGCTGGCAGCCGACTGTGTCCGTCATTGATGCCGGCTGGCGGCCTTACTCCAACAGTGGCCGTTGGCTTTGGACCGATTGCGGCTGGTATTGGCACTCCGATTATTCCTGGGGTTGGGCGCCTTTCCACTATGGCCGATGGTATCGCAGCCCGCTTCATGGCTGGGTTTGGACGCCGGACACGACCTGGGGACCGGCTTGGGTGACCTGGCGCTATTCGGGCACGTATTGCGGCTGGGCGCCCCTGCCGCCGGGTGCCTACTTCGATGTCGGCGTCGGATTCAGGTTCCACGGCGGGCGGGTCGGCGTCGGGTTTGATTTTGGATTGGTGCCGGATTGCTACACGTTCATCCCGACCGCCTACTTTTGCGACTACAGGCCGTGGCGTTATTGCCTGCCCCGTGGACAGATCGTGACCGTATTCAATCGTACGAAGATCATCAACAATTTCGGGACCACGCCGAACGGCCGTGCGATCGTGAATGTGGGACCGGGAAGAAATGCTATCGCTTCCGTGACCCGGACCGAGATCCGGAAAGTGACCTTGCGCGACGCAAATCTTACAGGCAACACTCTGATTCATCCCGACCGCCTACTTTTGCGACTACAGGCCGTGGCGTTATTGCCTGCCCCGTGGACAGATCGTGACCGTATTCAATCGTACGAAGATCATCAACAATTTCGGGACCACGCCGAACGGCCGTGCGATCGTGAATGTGGGACCGGGAAGAAATGCTATCGCTTCCGTGACCCGGACCGAGATCCGGAAAGTGACCTTGCGCGACGCAAATCTTACAGGCAACACTCTGATCAAGCCCGACCGCCTGGATCGAAACAGCGCCACGTTGGCGGTTTTCCGTCCCAAGCTGCCGCAACAAGCCCAGACACCTCCGCCTCAGATTATTCGCCACCAGCAGGAGCTGCGCAAGAGCGCAGAAACCCTGGCGAGAAACGAAGGCATCAAACCGACAGCCGCGGGTGCCACAAGGGGTACGCCCGTTGCACCGTCCGCCGCTCCGGCGTCGGTCGGCCACGGGACGCCACTGACCGCGTCCAGGCCGATTGAAGCAGCGACTGAAAATCGCGCGCCGAGAATTCAAAGCCAACGCGGGAACGTCGCTCCGCCGTCGCCACAGAATGCCCAACCTTCCCTGAGTACGCCTGCGATTTCCAGAAGCCCGCGTTCGGAGCAGAGAAACTTCGGGACAGGGCAATCTGCTCCCACTGTTGTCAGGCCGTCCCAGACCGAACCGGCTCCGCGACCGCTCGCCGAGATTTCGCCAAGGACGATTGAACCTGGCGTCCCTAACGATGGCGGGCGGCCTCCCGTCTATCAGCCGCAGCCGAACGCGCCATCGCAGATTCGCTCGCAACCATCCCGACGCGAACCGATTCTACCTGCCGAACGACCGCAGTCCATTTACCAGCCACAGGCAAGTCCGCAGGTGATAACTCCGCCGGTGTATCGTGAGGAGGGCCGCAAGTTTGAGTCGCCCGCCTATGCGCCATCGGCCCCGGTGCGGCTAGCTGCGCCAGCCCCGTACGCGATTTCACCACGGACGCCAGAGTCGAGGTCCAGCTCGCCCGGGTATCAACCGCCGCGAAACTTTTCACCTCCTCCAGTTGCCGCGCCGCGCGCGATCGAGGCGCCCGCCTTCCACCCCAGCAGCCCTCCGCGATCGTACTCGCCCACGACAGCGGTGTCTCGTCCGCAGCCGGCTCCTTCATCCTCCTCAAGTCCGTCGCGGAATGAAGGAGGCAGAAGGCCGTAGCGCGTTGGCATCGTCGAGGCGGTGGACTGTTTGACCGGACTTGCGTGACGTTGGGAAAGGGTATGATGCCCATGGACTCCCGGTACTTCTTCCTTGGACAAAGAGCGGCAATGGCTCTGCTCCTGGTTGTCGCTGCGTGCTTACTCCCCCAATACCGCGCGTTGGCTCAGAGCACTGCCGTTTATTCCACCGGCTTTGAGCCTACGGAAGGCTTCAACATAGATTTACCTCTTACCGACCAGGGGGGGTGGACCGGGGTGGGGAGCGACACCCTTCCGGAGTACCGCGGCAACGGGATCGTCACGAATTTCATTGAAGGAAACGGGCAGCACGCATTTATCGGATACGTCCCGTTGTCCGGAACCAATGACACGCTCAATGTCTGGCGCCCGCTCAACTACGATCCGATCGCTGCCGGCACCCCGGTCGTCAGGTTTTCGGTCTCCATGGCCATATTCGATTCGACCAATGCCGTGTACGATCGCTTCCGCTGGAGCGTGTATAACAATTCTAATGGCGGGCAGAGGTTGTTTAGTATCGACTTTGACAACTCGACTTTGGAAATCAACTACATCCTCGACAGAGGGGATCTTGTGCCGACTGGATTTGCGTTCAGTCCTGGAGGGAAGTACGACCTGGAAGTGACGATGAATTTCGACGAAAATCTCTGGTCGGCATTGTTAAACGGCGTTTTGTTTGTCAACGCCAAACCGGTCACCACCGTTGGATTGCCCCTGAGCCTCGGTGATATAGACGCGGCCTGGGTTTACGGTCCTTATACCAACGCACCGGGAAACAACTTCATGGTCTTTGATCACTGCGACTCACGGGCGAACCCGGTCGTCATTACGCCATCGACGCAACCACTGACTTTGTGGACTGGTACGCTTTGAAGACGAACAGCGTGGGCACAGACGGCACTTTTGATTTTGTGGACACGACGGCGGCCAATTACAGCCGCAGCTTCTATCGCGCTCGCCTGGTGCAGTAAGCCTGTTTTGACCGCTCCTGTTGCCCGTGTTAGCTTACGACGGAGGCCGGCATGAAAAAGGCGACGACCATTGGCGAGTATTTGATTCAGCGACTATACGCGCACGGCGTGCGACACGTCTTCGGCATCCCCGGCGATTACGTTCTCGGCTTCTATGAGCAACTCCTGCAGAGCCCGATTCGCATCGTCAACACGTGCGACGAGCAAGGCGCCGGGTTCGCCGCGGACGCATATGCGCGTGTGCGCGGATTGGGCGCCGTTTGTATTACTTATTGCGTCGGCGGACTGAAGGTGGCCAACAGCACGGCTGAGGCGTTTGCCGAAAAGTCACCGGTCGTCGTCATCAGCGGCGCGCCGGGAATGAAGGAGCGCGAAAAGAATCCTCTGTTGCACCACAAAGTCCGCGAGTTCGACACGCAGAAGAAGGTCTTCGAGCAGCTCACTATCGCCTCCACGGTCTTGAGCGATCCGCAGACTGCGTTTCAGGAGATCGACCGCGTGCTGCACGCCGCGCTGCGCTATAAACGGCCGGTGTATATCGAGTTGCCGCGCGACCTTGCTTCTGTGCCAGGCATTTCGCACCACAAGCCGCGAG
>QHPA01000060.1 GCA_003218935.1 Verrucomicrobiota bacterium | reverse complement strand
CGGTCCACTTGCGCCAGCACTTCGGCCGGGTTCACGAGCCGGAAATTAATCAGTCGCGAGCGCGGTTGCGCCGCGCCGATGCGCATCACGGGCTTCCGGCCTGGTGAAGTCAGGCCGGCGTGGCTGGTTTCGGCAAACTCTGCGGCTGACACAACGCCGCAAACGCAAAGACTCACAGACAACAGGCGAGACAAACAGCGTGCGAGTGGAGCATTTACGTTGTTGTTCGGCCTGAACTTCATTAGCCTTTCAGGGCTGTTATCCTCTGCGCGAACAAATCTCCCGCACAATCGCGGCGTTCTCGCCCACTTGATCCCCCAACTGCTGATACATCCCCACGATCACCGCGTCGGTCGGTTTGATATTGCTGAAGGCGGTCTCGAAGCATTGGCGAACCTGTGCCCGGCTTTCAATTCCTCGGCCGGCAGCGAGAATTTTGTAAGCCAGGCACGGTTTGCGCGTGGCCTGGATGACTTTGAACATCCGCGGCGGATCGCTCGGCAGATAGATTTCACCCAACGGCAGCTCGCCGCCGAGCAGCTTCTGGAACTCCTCGCGCGGACGGGTCAGATAATAGAGACAACACATGTAGTAATCCACACCCCAGCCTTTCTCCTCGGCCAGTTCGATGAGGGCCGGGTTGTGGGCGGAAAGGCCGACGAGCACGCCGGCGTCGCGGATGCGTTTGAGCGGGTCGCTCAGCACGCCCGGTTTGTTCTGGCGGTAGAGGCGCTCGCCGAGCGAGCCGTGCGGGGCGATGCCAATCGGTTTGCGTTTGGCAGCGTCGTCGATGAAGTGCGGAGCGAGCGTCCGCTCGGCATAGCTGTTTTGCCACGTGTTGATGCCTTTGGCCTCGGCGTTCTGTATGAGTTCGACGACGCGTTCGGGCGTGTGCCAGGTGGTCTGGTATTGGCTGAGGATATTATTGAAGTGTGAATAGCCGTAAATGGGGTTGCCGCCGATGATGAGGCGCGTGACCTCGTGCGGCCCCAGCTTGATCGTTGGTAATTGAGAAGCGGCCGGGGTGATCGCCGCGCGCGCCTGTTGTGGCAGGTCCGACAACACTGCGGCCCCCGCGGCCAGGCCGGCCGCCTGCTGAAGGAACTCTCGCCGCGTGGTAGGAGCACATTCAGACTGTGGAAGAAAATCTTCGGGCTTCATAACAGTGAGAGCGTGCGCCAATGCTTCGGGGAATTCAAATGGAAACAAAACACGTCCGATGGCCACTGCCCCTTTGCGCCGTCGGTCCAGGAGACCGTCGTGAGCAAGGCGCATGAATTGATCGACCGTGGTTGAGACAATTGAATCGTCGGCCTCAAGCTCAGGTCTCCCCAATCAACGCTCTTGGGCGCCGTCGAAGCTCTCCTCGTTGAGACCGGTGCGTTCGTTGAGGGCCACTTTCAACGAGCTGTCCCCGAAGCTGAGCTTGAAGCGGTAACAGTTGATGCCGCCGACCAGGTCCACTTGCAGCAGGAAAGTGTCATCCCCCAGCCATTCACCTTTGCCGGCGACGGGCAGGTTGATCAGCGTGTTGGTGGAGAAGCGTTCCACGCCGTCCAGCCCCAGCGGGCAGCGGACACGATTTCCATCCAACAGGAATTCAGCCTGGGCTTCGGCGGAGTTGTTGAACTCAAGAGTGAGCGTGCTGAGGCCAAGAGTGTTCGCCGACAACTTGAACGTTTTTCCGGAGATGCGCGCTGCTATCGCGTGTGATTCGGCGATCCCTCGCGGCGGCGGAGGCCTGGCTGCGGCCGCGACTCGTTCCCGAAGACGGGCCAAAGCTTCAGGATTTGGCGGAAGAGGTTCGTCTGACTTGAGCGCTTTGAGAATGAACTTCGCAAGGTCGCCCGGCTCGAAGCCGCCGCCCGTGAACACCAGCACCAGGCCTTTCGCCGGCCAGACGATGATACGCTGGCCACCGCGTCCGACGGCTTCAAACACACCTGGATAATTCCCGCCTTTAACCCACCAGAAGTAGCCGTAGTGGTCCTCGTTGCTGGTGCGCTCGACGTGCGCGCGCGTGGCCGTCCGAATCCAGTTTTCCGGAACAATCTGGCGGCTGCCCCAGTGACCGCGTTGGAGAAAAAGCTGTCCCAGCTTCGCCATGTCCTGCGGGTGCAATTGGAGGTCGCCCCAGCCGTGGTTGTGACCCTGCGGGTCGGCGGGCCACGCCACGTCGTGGATGCCGAGCGGTCCGAATAACTCGCGGCGCGCGAAGGCCAGGGCATTGGTGCCTGTCGTCCGGGTGAGGATAGCGGACAAGACGTGGCAGTTGGCGCTACAATAGGCGAAGCGCGTTCCCGGCTCAGCCACCATCGGCAGATCGAGCGTGAACTGCAGCCAGTCGGCGCTGCGGCGCATCTCCAGAAGCCGCGCCTCCTTCGGCTCGAAGCCACAGTCCCACCCCGCTTGCATGGTAAGAAGGTTTTCGAGCGTCAACCGGCGCTTGCGTTCGTCGAGTTGCGCCACCGAGCGGCCAGCGAAGAAGCTCAGCACAGGTTGGTTCAGGTCGCGCAGATGGCCCTTTTCGATCGCCAATCCGACAAGCGTCGATGTGATGCTCTTGGTGACCGATGCCACGTCGTGCCGCATCCCGGCACGGTAAGGATAAAAGTACGCGTCCAGCATCAACTTTCCGTGGCGTACGATCTGCGCGCTATGCACCGGGACGTCTTGCTGCCGAACGTGGTTGAACATCTCGACGAGCGCCGCTGAATCCAGACCGACTTCTTCGGGCAAGGCGGTCGTCCACTCTGGACTGGAGGCCCCTTCGGCTTCGAGCGGAACTGTCGCCGGCAACAAAAGCAAGAATGCGGAGTGGGCGAGCAGGCGGCGCAATGACGGGGATTTCATGTCGTGGTGATTCTCTTGAACTCTCAGTGAAACGCAAGGAAGCGGGGGACATTTGTTCCCGTGATACGAGCGCGGTCACGCAGAGATGTAAGCCAGCGAATTTTCCAAAGCCGCGCCCAATGGCGATGGCGACATATGTCACCGAGAGAGGACCGTATCCCTCAAAAAAGGCTATTGACTGCCGACCGTGCAATCACTATAGGTTGGATAGTTCTTTGGAACGCCACGCAATGCGTGGTATGAAACGTGAGAAAGTGCCCCTTGCGATTGGCCGGGGGAGAATAGGGCAACGGGTGAGAACCCTGTGCGGTTGCGCCGCTGTATCGAGCGACGAAAGCTTCAAGATGCCACTGTCGGAGTGCCGATGGGAAGGTGAAGCCGGTAGGATGACCTCGGAGCCAGAAGACCTGCTTTTTCACGCTCATCAAGTCCTGCGGCGAGTGACGCAGGCGAACTGTCGCGCCAGGACAGGATGAGGGAAGAGGCCAGTCTGTTTTACTGACGCCTTCATTTCCCTCTTCGTGGAAGTGGAGGCTTTTTCGTGCCTTCAAGGCCCCGTCGTGCTTTCAATCTCCATCGAAGAGGAAAACCTCCCTCCCATAGATCACCGCGGTTTGGCCGCCGCACAGACTGGAGAGATAGACGATGCAAAACGAAGAACTGGATGGCCAGCTTCACCTGGCCAACATCGACCCCCTGCACAACCGACAATTTACCGTCCGCAAACGTGACGGTCGGATCGTGCCTTTTGATGAAACCCGCATTTTTCTTGCCCTGGAAAGCGCCTTCAAAGCGAGCGCCGGGATTTCACAAAGCAAGCCTCTGCCGGAGGGCGCGGAGTCCGAAGTACTCCAGCTGACCAAAGCGGCCGTGAAAGAAAGTCTTCGGCGCGCTGTCCGGGGTGAAATGCTGGAGATCGAACTGATTCAGGACTGCGTCGAAACGGAGTTGATGTCGGCCGGGCATCACAACACAGCGCGCCGCTACATCCTCTACCGTGAGGAGCGCCGCAGGGCCCGCGCTTTGCGCGGTGACCGCGCGATTGACGGGCAGTTGCAAACGCAACTGTTCGTGTCCGGCGCGGACGGGTCCCGTGAGCCGCTCGATCCTCAAGGCATCCGTCGTGACATCATCCACGCCTGCCGTGGACTGGAAGACCGCTGCTCCTGGCAGGCGGTTGCGCAGGAAACAGTGCGCAACCTCTACGACGGCGTGCGTCCTGATGAAATCAGCCAGGCAATGATCTTCGCCGCGAAGGCGCGAGTGGAGCTGGAGCCAGCCTACACCTTCGTCGCCGCACGGCTGCTGCTCAATAGAATTTATCGCCAGGCGCTG
>QHPA01000059.1 GCA_003218935.1 Verrucomicrobiota bacterium | reverse complement strand
GTTGCCCGTGCCCCCGCTTTTCTGAAACGTGCCCGTGTTGTTGATCGTCGCCGACCCGCCCAGGTTGTTCAGGAAACTCGCGTCCCCCGCCACGTCGAACGTGCCCGTGTTGTTGAACACCGCTCCTTGTCCGCTCCACAGATCGCCCCCGCTCAAACTCGTCGTCCCGCTGCTGTTGATGGTCCGCTGCCCCAGCAGTTTGTTATTCGCCCCGCTCAACACCAGGCTCCCTCCGCTGGGGATCACCGTCGTCCCGCTCCCGCTCATCGTCCCCCCCGTCCAACTCAGCACCCCGTTGACCGTCATCACCCCGCTGCCGCTCAAAGTTCCATTGGAGAAATCAACGCTGCCGACTGTGGTGTCCGCATCGAGCGTGACGGTCACGCCCAGCGCCAGGATCGCCTTGTCGGCCGGTCCTGGAACCTGGCTGGGGTTCCAGTTCGCGGCGATATTCCAGTCGCCGCCGGCGCCATTGATCCAGGTGATGTCCGTTGCGCGCAAGGAGAGCGTGGTCGCAAGGAAGATGCAGAGCGCCACCGGCCAGCAAATCAAATGAGGAGTTGGTTTCATGGTTCTATCCTGCTGAAGTTTCGTTTCAATAAATAAAGAATCGCCTTTGAACGGGCATGCCATAAAGGTTAACTCGTGGCAGGAAGGACGGTTTTAACAAAAAAATTGTTTGTTAGAATTCTCCGCCTGGCGCGAGTTAGACGGGAGAATGAACTCGGCAGCGCGTGCCGCGATTCTAAGCCGGAACGATTCAATTGCAACCACGGATGAACACGGAAAAACCCGGATTTTCCCAGACTTTTGCCGTTCTTCCTCTGTCGGCAGCCAAGCCACCGTTTGGTATGCAGTGTTGGCCTTTCGGAAAAAACGTTTTTCATCCGTGTTCATCCGTGTTCATCCGTGGTTAAAACTTGCATGGTTCCTCTAAGAGAAGCGCATCACGGCCAACCATCATGTCCTCGAATCCCGACGATACCATCCCGACCCGGCGGAGCCTGCTGTAGCGGTTGAAGGACTGGAAGGACCAGACCAGTTGGCAGGACTTCTTCAATACCTATTGGAAGCTCATTTATGGCGTCGCCCGCCAGGCCGGGTTGACGGAGCCTGAAGCTCAGGATGTCGTCCAGGAAACGGTCCTCTCTGTGGCCAAAAAGATGGGTGAGTTCAAAACCGATCCTTCGTTCGGCTCGTTCAAAAGCTGGCTGCTGCAAATCACGCGTCGTCGCATCATCGACCAGTTCCGAAAACGCCCGCGCCGCGCCGAATTCAGGAAGGGCCGTTCCGATGAGACGGCCCGAACGCCCACTTTGGAACGCGTTCCAGATCCGGAAGGTCTCAAGCTGGAAGCGATCTGGCAGCAGGAATGGGAGCGGAACCTGGTGGACGTCGCGTTGGAGAAAGTGAAACGGCTCGTCAGTTCCAAACAGTTTCTGTTGTTCTACCAACAAGTGTTCAAGCAATGGCCGCCGCGGAAGGTCGCTGCCAAATACGGCGTGAGCCTGGCGCAGGTTTACATGGGCCCTTAACCACGGAAAGTGGACAGGCGTGACGAGGCATGAAACGCCCTCGCCTTTGACACGTGGCCCTCAGCCGCATCGGATTTCTTCATCGAGCACCGCGCCCGCCACCTCTCGGCTTCGCGCCCGAACCGATTCGCCTCCTCACTCGGCGACCACGGCTCGTGATCGGCAGACGCGAACACGCTGCCATCCAGCACGCGAAATGAGGACGCATGGCACGGTATTGCATTGGCGTCAATGTTCCCGTTAAACTCGTGAACCCATGAAGACACATCGAGCTTTTGATTTCGATCCGGTGCCGCCCTTGCCACGCGCATCCTCGACGAGCGTTCTTGTCGTGCTGGCAATGCTATCGGTGGGTTGCGCGACCACGGATCCATCCCGATTGCAGGTTGAGCAATCGGCGAGCCAGGTTTCGGTGTTAACCGCTTCGGGCCAGCAGGTGTTGGCGTATCATTTGCGCCCGCCTCCTGGAACAAAGCTGGCCGTCGAGAGCGGCGATTTCTTCCATCCGTTCACGACGCCGCGCGGCGTGGTGGTGACTGATCTCGCGCCAACCGACCATCCGCATCATCGAGGAGTGTTCCTCGGCTGGGTGGAGACGCACGGTGCGAAGGACGCCGATTTCTGGGGCTGGGGCGAACACGCGCCGATCCAAAACCGGCGGATCGTGAACCGCTCGATCACTCCGACACAAAACGGCTTCCGCGCATCGAACGATTGGGTGGCTGATGACATGGTGCTGATTCGGGAAGAATTGCGGGCGTCGGTTACCGCCGCCGACACCGCCAATGTGCTCGACCTCGTTTACCGGCTGACACCGCAATCGGACGTGACGGTGTCACGCTGGGCCTTCGGCGGCTTCTGTCTGCGCACACGTAAGGACGGCCGCATCGGGTTCTATTCGCCGAAGGGTGAGGCGTCGCTTCCTGATCCGAACTATTTGAAGCCGGACAGCGACTGGCCGGATGCGCCCTGGTATGCCGCGGCAGTCACGCTCGACGACGGAAAGCGGTTTGCCGCGGCGGTGCTTAATCATCCGCAGAATCCTCCGACGCTCTGGCACAACCACCGTGACGTGCGGATGATCAATCCGTGCATCGCCGCACCGGCTGAAGTGAAATTGACGAAGGGCAAACCGTTGACTCTGCGTTACCGGGTCGTCGCGGCGGACGGCGATGTTCCGACGGAGTTGTTGAACCGGTTGGCGAAGGAATGGAGCGCCAACTAGCCGACCCTGATGGATCAATCCACCCAACGCGTACCGGGTAGCGCGAATCGGCGACCGCCGGCTCGCGCGTTCACCTTGTTTTGGATTTTCACGCTGACTTCTTTGTGCCCAGGAGCGCCGGCGCCAACGCCGCCACCGGGCTGGCGGATGGAACTCGTTGCACAAGCGCCGGAGGTTCGTCATCCATCCGTGGTCTGTGTCGCGCCGGACGGACGCGTGTTTGTGGCGGAAGACCCGATGGACATCAGTAGCGCGCACGCGGACGCGAAGGAAGGCCGGATCATTTGTGTTCGGCCGGACGGGCGGCGGACGGTGTTTGCCGAAAAGCTGCACGCGGTTTTCGGGATGCAATACCTCGAGGGAAAACTCTACATGCTGCACAACCCGCACTTCAGTGTGTTCACCGATGACAACGGCGTGGGCAAAGACCGCACCGAGCTCATCGAGTCCTTGAACCCGAATCCGTGGGCGCTCGATTGGAACGACCATGTTCCCGCGAACTTCCGGCTGGCGATGGACGGTTACTTCTACGTCGCGGTGGGTGACAAGGGCATTTTCGGCGCGGTCGGCCGCGACGGGAAACGCGTCGATATGCGCGGGGGCGGCGTGCTCCGCCTGCGGCCCGACGGCACGGAGTTGGAGGTTTATTGCACCGGCGTGCGGAATATTCTCGAGGTAGCGCTGAATGACGAGGACGAAATTTTCTCTTACGACAACACCGACGAGCACGATTGGATGGGCCGTCTCACGCACATGGTGGACGGCGGCTCTTACGGTTATCCCTATGATTTCGTGCCGCGGCGGCCCTACACACTCTGGATGATGCACGACTTCGGAGGCGGCGCGGCCACCGGCGCGTTGTGTTACAATGAAGACGCCCTGCCGGACGAATATCACGGCAATCTGTTCCTCGGGGATTTCGGGAAACAACAAATTCTCCGGGTGCGCCTCGATCGCGCCGGCGCGACCTATCGCCTGGCGGCGCACGAAGAATTTTTCAAGAACCAACCCGCGGACTTCCGCCCGGTCGGCATTGCGTTCGGCGCGGACGGCGCGAGCCTTTACATCTGCGACTGGCAACACCGTGACACCAAAGAAAACGTCGTCGTGGGAAGACTCTGGAAAGCGACCTATACCGGCGCGAACCGCGCGACGCCGAAACCCGCCTGGTATCTGGCGGCGGCGATGGGCCAGCCGTCCGGAGCGACGAAAAAGGACCTCATCGCCAGCCTGGGACATCCGTCGAAGAACGTTCGGCTCGCGGCCCAGCGGGAACTCGCACGGAGGAGAGAATCCAGGTTGCTCCTCGAGTTGGTTCGCGATGCCTCGGCAGTCGCCTGCTCCCGTTGGCACGCGATCTGGGCGCTTGATGCCATCGACGGCGGCAAGTCCGGCCGGGGCGCAATCCTGGCCGCCGTCGAGGACCGCGATGCGTCGGTGCGGCGACAAGCGATCCGCCAATTGGGCAACCGGCGGGTCCGCGAAGCCGTGCCAACATTGATCAGTCGTTTGAAGGACGACGATGCGGGCGTGTGTTTCCAGGCCTCAGCGGCGCTGGGCCGAATTGCGGACCTGGAGGCTGTGCCCGCGTTAATGGCTGCGCTCGAAGAGAAAGAGCTCTTTGCGCGGCATGCCGTGTTCACGGCACTGAACCGCATTGGACGAGCCAATAGAACGGCGTGGGCTGAAATTGCGAAAGGGTTGGAGAGCGACCGGGCTGCAGTGCGCGAAGGTACGGAGTTCGCGTTGCGCGCAACTTATGACACTGTTTTGCTCGATGTTCTGATCGCGCTGGCCGGCGAACCACAAAGGGACCTAGCAACGCGCGAGACGGCGTTACGGTTGGTCTCGGAGCTTCACCACAAATTGCCCGAGTGGAATGGTGAATGGTGGGCGTATCACCCCGCCCTCGGCGCGCCGCCGGAAAAGAACGAGGTGTGGGCGGGCACACCGAAAATCGTCGCCTCACTTCGCGGGGTTCTGGACGACGCCGAATCCCGCCTGCGACTCCTCGCGGTGAATGGTCTTCGCGCGGCGGGCGACGCCGAATCCTCTCCTCAACTCCGGCGATGTTTCGAGCGCGAAACGGCGCCGGAAGTTCGCCGGGCGATCATCGCGGCTCTGGGTCAGTTCAAAGATGGCATGTTCGCGCCCGTGCTGGTATTGAAATCCGCGTTGCTGGATTTGCCGGCCTCGACGGCGGTGGACGCCTCCGTCCGTGTCGAAGCCATCGGCGTGCTCGGCCAATTGAAAGCACGCGACCTTCTGGTCCGGCTGGAGCCGTTGCTTAAGGA
This sequence comes from Verrucomicrobiota bacterium, assembly GCA_003218935.1. Classification (GTDB taxonomy): domain Bacteria; phylum Verrucomicrobiota; class Verrucomicrobiia; order Limisphaerales; family AV2; genus AV2. The sequence continues at coordinate 11,483 of QHPA01000059.1, read as the reverse complement.
CGACGATCGCTCGGTTCGTGTCGCGACGATCAAAGCCATCGCGCAAATCGGCGGCGACGAAGCGCTGCGAATGCTGCGTCCGCTTTTGACGAGTGGTTCAACCGAGCTTCGCCGCGAAGCCGTGACGGCGGTCGGCAGTCTGCACGACCGGAATGCCGTGCTGGATTTGTTGGCCGCCTGGCGTTCTCCCGATACGCGGTCGGAGGCGTTGAACGCGCTGGCGCAAATCAGCGACGTTCGCGCCGTCGATGCCTATCTCGACGGTCTGGGGAGCCCGAACTCCGCGTCGCGGGAACAATGTCGCAAGGCGCTGGGTGGAATCCGCGATGAAGCCTTGCCGTTGATCGAACAGCGCGCGCCATCGCTGAGGATTACGAACGGCACGCGCTGGAAGAGGGCGGCGATCCGGTCATTGGCCAACGCGTCTTTTTCGACGAAAGCGGCGTGGCCTGCGTCAAATGTCACGCAGTGGCCGGTCATGGCGGCCCCATTGGTCCCGACCTTACGCTGATCGGCGCCCAGTTTCCGCGCAGGGACCTCATCGAGCATGTGCTGTATCCGAGCAAAGTGGTGCGCGAGGGTTACCAGCAGATCGTCATTGAAACGCGGGACGGCGATAGCTTCTCCGGTTTGATGAAAGGGGAAACTGCTGAAGCGGTCATGCTGCTCAATGCCAAAGGCGAGTTGCAGACGGTTCCCAAAAACACGATTACCGGCCGCACCGCGAGCAGCCTCTCGCTTATGCCGGAAGGTTTGCAGTTTGGACTGTCGCTGGATCAGTTCGCTGACCTGATCGCTTTTCTCGAATCGCGTCGCGCGGACCCGGGGCAGGCGGCTGGCGACGCCGCGCCCGAAGGCTTCAGCACGCTCTTCAACGGCCATGATCTGGCGGGCTGGCGAGAGCTGCCGGAGGGAACCAGGCGTGTTCAGGGCACGGGGCGCCACGCTTCAGAGTCCCCACGTGCCGGACATTCAGGAACTGCGGCTCAGGAAGGCCGCCTTCCGCAACACTGGCAGGCCAGCAACGGCGCGGTCGAACACGACGGCAAGGCAGGTGATCTTTGGACGGAAAGGGAGTTCGGCGACTTCGTTTTGCGACTGGACTGGCGCTGGGCGGACGTGCCCGTGTGGGAAAGCTTTCCGCTCATCAATCAAGACGGCAACGAGGAGATCGGCGCCGACGGAAAGCCGGTCACCGAACGCGTCCTGGACGGCGGCGACAGCGGAGTTCTGCTGCGCGGACTCTACAAGGCGCAGGCGAATTTGTTCTGCTACCCGGTTGGCAGCGGCGAAGTCTGGGAATACCGCACCGACCCCGCGGTGTCACCGGAGCAGCGCCGCGCTCTGACGCCGCGCAAACGGGCTGACCGTCCAGTCGGAGATTGGAACCGCATGGAAATCACGTTGCGTGGCGACCGGCTGACGGTGGTGTTGAACGGAGAAGAAGTCATTGCCAGCGCCCAACTGCCCGGCGTACCCGTTCGCGGGCCGATCGGACTTCAACACGAGCACGGCCGGATTCAATTCAGGAATATTTTTGTCAGGGAACTGTAGAGTTTTTGTTTTACTATTGGCGACAGTCCTGATAGAAGTCGCGGGCTGTTATCAAATCAAAATACTCCGCAAAATACTCCGCTTATGAGAATGAAATCTTGTCTCGCCTTTGGTGCTTCGATTTTTGCTTTGTGCGTGTCTGCCTGGGCCACCGATTACTTCGGCAACGGAAAAACTGGCTTTGGCGGTCCGATTGGTCAGGGCAGCTTGAGCCTGACCGATGATGGCACGACCATCTCCGGAACTCTGACGAAGGGTCCGAACGGGTTCAACGACGCCCTGGTGCTCTACGTTGATTCCGTTCCAGGCGGGTTTTCAGCCACTACGGGATTTGCTGACGGCGGGGATCCTTTGCGCAAGGCCATCTCCGGGTTTGATGGCGGTGGGAATCGCAGCCTCCTGACCATGCCTTCAGGGTTCGGTGCGGATTACGCGATTGCCCTCGGGCCTGCGAGCGATAGTTATGGCGGCTTGTGGCAGTTGGCGAACGGCGGGAACAATAGTTTGGTATCCATCAGCAGCGTGAATTTGAATCCCACTGGCAACGCCTCAGCTTCCACTTACACGTTTTCTTTCGATGTGCGTCAAATCGGGCTGAGTCCGAATAGCGGGCAAAGCATCCGCCTGCTCGGCACTTACATTTCCAACTCGGGCTATCGTTCCGATGAGGCATTGGCGGGTGACGTGAGCGGCACGCAAGGCTACAATCCTTTCACGGGGACGGCTGATCCGTCCTATACGATCGTCCCCGAGCCATCCACCGGGTTACTGTTCGGATTGGCGGCTTTTTGCGCGGTGTTGGTCCGGCGTCGCCGGACTTGAGCGCGTCTCGTCGTCATGATCACCCCGCCTGAGGGCGAGGTGCTTCCATTTCGCTCGCGCCCGAACAAAACCTTGTCCTCAATTGGCCTTCCGGGTGGTTCGTTCCATCAGCCAAAAAACATCCGGGTTGTTCGCGGAAGACACGTACAAATTCAGATTCCGACCCGGCTTGAGCGCCGGCATCGTCCGGGGATCCTGCCATTTCCTGATCTCGGAGTGGCCATCGACAAATGAAAGACCTCCCGCCCGGTTGTGATAACTGGCTGGAAAATCGACAATCACCCATTGATTGGGTTTATCAGCGTAACCGAACATGCCGACAACGAACTCGCCATCGTTAATACTGTCTTCCCGTTCATCCAGGAACACCCAGGTCAGGGTGGGCGCTGGGTCGGTCACCTCGCTCATTTTCTTGTAAACCCGAAATCCGGAGGGACCGAAAGTCGCCGCATCCGCGCCGTCAAACCAGGCGTTCATGGAAATACTGCGTACGCGCGGCAGCGACTGCCCCTTGTAGGGGCCCGAAGTGGATTTGACCGTGGATTTGTCGGCCGGGCACTTCCAGATTCCGGGGCTGTTTCCGCAGTAGGGCCAGAGTGGACTTTTTTTGACGTCTTTTTCGAGATCCCAATTACTTGCGTTCCCGCCGTTAAAATCCAGGTCGCCTTCGATCCAATTCGCGGGATTGCCAGGTGCCCAGGCCTTCGGCACCTTGTCCTGGTTGTCATCGACGTAAAGTCTCCAGGCCAACATCATCTGCCTGCCATTGTTGAGGCACATAATCCCTTGCGCCTTGGTTTTGGCTTTGGCCAACGCCGGCAAACAGCAGGCCCGCCAGGATGGCGATGATCGCAATGACCACCAGCAGTTCGATGAGTGTGAAACCACTTGTGCGGCGCCAGCGCTTTTCTGAAAACCGCGAACTCCGGCGATGAGAAGGGGGTGGATTAGTGTGCATACTACCAGGAATTCAGGCAGATTATGTCTTCACGCCGTACCAACAGCAATCCACTACGCGCCTCGCTCTTCTTGCGGCCTCTTGCCAGCTCACCGTCTTTTGTTCAACCCTTGCCGCCGCGCCGCTCAACGACAATTTCGCCGACGCGCTGCCGATCGATCCGCTGCCGTATTCAATTACCGGGAATCTGCAGGGCGCGACACGTGAACCTAATGAGCCGCTGGGCCCTTACTCCGACGTGGGCACAGAGTCGCTGTGGTGGTCCTTTGCGCCAACGGAGTTGGGCGTTCTCACGGTGAGCGCGCAAGCGGACCTTTGGCAGCCGCGGTTGGTGGCGTATCGCGGTTCGGTGTTGACCAACCTGGAATCGCTGGCCACAGCCGCTACCGTCCGGGTGCGGACTGATCCTGGACAGGTTTACCAGTTCCAGCTCGCGGCTGTGCTTGGCTCCGGATCCGAATTTGCCCTTGCCGCCTCGTTCACACCCGCGCCTACCAATGACCTCTTCGCCCAACGCATCCACCTTGACGGCACCAACCATACCATCAGTGCGTGGTTCCTGGATGCCTCGGTCGAACCTGGCGAGCCGCTGGCCGATCCCGCGATCACCCGCACGCTTTGGTGGTCCTGGACGGCGCCGGCCGATGGCCGCGTGGTGGTGACGCCGGCGTCGACCATGGTTCCGCCGACCGGGAAGGCTTCGGTGGCATTCTACACCGGGCCTGCCGTTGACCAGTTGACACCGTTCAGCGTCCGCGCTCCCAACACCTACGCGTACGGGCCATGGACCTTCGCGGCGACAGCCGGAACCGTTTATCATCTGCAACTCTGGCCGCAAGGCGACGGGCCTGAGCCGACCGGGTTCGACTTGGCCTTCACGACATTTAGCCCGGCGCGAAACGACAACTTCGCCCAGGCGACTGTCCTGGACTATGATCATCCCAGCACCATCGAATCGAACGTCGGCGCAACGCGAGAGCCAGGCGAGCCTTCGCAACGTGCGGGAGGCCCCAATAAGAGTATTTGGTGGCGTTGGACCGCGCCGTATAACAGCACCGGCGCTGCGGCACAAGTGGGTCTCGGGACCCTTACCAACGTGACCCTCGCTGTTTACCAGGGCGCGAGCCTCAGCACGCTTCGACTCGTCGGCAGTGGCACGGATATCGCCCGGTTCGACGCTCTCGCCACCGAAACCTATTTCATCGCCGCGGAGACGGCGGCGGATGCGGACGGCGATATCGAGCTTTCCTGTTCCGCTTGGGGTCCCAATGGCAGTCATCGCGAAATTCTGGGAAATCTTGTGAAGAACCCCAGCTTCGAGGTGTTCATCACCGCGGATTGGATGGGAGGAAACGGCGGCAGACCGGCCTGCAGCTGGAAGCTGATCAGCCCGCCCAAGGGAGTTCCCTCGAACGGGAAGGGCGGCAGGTGCGGTTCACCAGCGACGATTTGCAACAATCCGCTCCTGGATGACGCCACGTTGCGCGTGAAATTTGGGGACGTGGAGATTGCCCTTCTCGAGCTGCCGAGATTTCAATGGTGGCGTCCCGCCGAGTTCACTCTCACTGCGGCGACGAGCGTGTCTCGATTGGAGTTTCTCGGCGACGCGGGGCTGGTGGACCTCGACCAGGTCAGTCTGTTGTGGCTGAACGATCCGCCGACGATTGTCACCCCACCGGTAGCTGCCACAGTCTTTTCGGGTCGTCCGGCAGTTTTCCAAGCCACGATCAGTGGAACCGAGCCGTTAAGCCTGCAATGGTATTTCAATGGCGCTCCCCTCGCGGGCGCCACCGAGGCGATGCTCACTCTGCCGAGTGTCACACCCGCGGATGCCGGCAGTTATTTCATCGTGGCGACAAACGCTTTCGGCGCGGCGACCAGCGCCCCGGTATCATTAATCGTCGAGTCTCCGGTCAGTCCGCAATTCGTGCTCCAGCCTCAAAGTGATCGCGCGTACGCCGGACAGTATGTCGGCCTGCAAGTGGCCGCGGTCGGAACTCCTCCCCTTAGTTATCAGTGGTTTCACGACGGAGTTGCCGTGCCGGGCGCGACGTCGCCCTCGCTGGTATTTCCGAACTTCTCCACCAATAATGCAGGCACTTACCTGGTGAAAGTGTCCAACGGGACCCAGTCGGCCACCAGCCTGCCCGCGACATTGACCTTCGCTGATGCCGCTCCCGCGAGTGGTGGATTGATCCGGTTCGCCAATGTTTCCGAGGCGCCCGGTTCATTGACTATCTTCGCCCCCGTTTCCGACGTGGACGGAGTGACTCGGCTCAATGGTCGCGACCGTTTTCGTCCAGGCGCGCGTGTGGGACCGTCGATCGGGTGTCACCTATGAGACGGCGCGGGCGCTCGGCGGCAAATTCGGCCGGAGCGGATTGTTGCAAATCGTCGCTGGTGAACCGCACCTGCCGCCCTTCCCGTTCGAGGGAACTCCCTTGGGCGGGCTGATCAGCTTCCAGCTGCAGGCCGGTCTGCCGAATTTCACAACTGGCCGGCTTGAATTGATCGAACGCCGCGACGATGGAACGCTGCTTTGGCAACTGAAGGGTGCGGCCGGTTTCCGATATTTGGTAGAACGCCAGACGGACGGCGCGAACTGGACTCCGTTCCAGCTGCTGATGAACTCCACCGGGCTTGTTACTTTCACCGACACGAGCGAGGGAGACGCAAAGGTCCAGCTTTACCGCGCCAGGATGCTGGATTGATGTCACGGCTGTTTTCCGTCACTTTTCCTTCGGATTCCCCCAATCCGAAAAATGGCTCTGCATTGAAGCCGTGAACCGTAGCCGACGACGTGAGTCGGCGCTGACCATGTGAGAGTGCGTTCGCGGCTACGGGGCTCCTGGAAAAGCCTCCACTACCTCACAATCGCGCATTCGAACCATGAATCGGTCACGACAAACTTTTGTTGCATATGCAACAAAAGTTTGCACAGGCCGCGCATTGGGACCATGAACTGGATCGTCCTCGTCCTCGAAACCGAGTCGGCCAGTCGAGGACGAGCACGAGGACGTCGAAACAGAACTGGGGCTGGCGGGAGCGAAGGTCGAGGCGGTTTACTTTTATTCGGGAGGCGTCGGTGAAGGCCACGAGCTCATGACCGACGAATACGGCGTCGCTGCCGTTCCTGAATCTGACAAACCTGCCAATCACGGTATGAATCTTTTTGTCAGCGCGGAGGGTTACGTCCCGAAGTCCATGCAATTCAATAGAAACGATGTGGAATACACAATCAGGTTGGATCACGGCCTGATAGTGAGCGGGACGGTGGTAGATGAACAAGGCCAATTGGTAGAGGGCGTGAGAATCCAGGTGCAAACGCCAGCCGTTCAAGGCAACGGACCAGACAGGGTGGATTTGCAGACGAGTGCCGCCTTCAGCGATTCCAACGGGCGCTGGCTTTGCACTTTTATTCCCAGGATTATCGAGGAAATACGATTCATCCTGACTCGCGATGATTTCGCGTTGACGCTTCCCGTCGTTCCAGTGGGGAAAGTTGATTTGGGGAACTTGGTGCTGGTCATTGATCGCGGCTTCATCGTGACGGGACGAGTTACCGACACCGAGGGGCAGCCCATCGCAGGTGCAGCGGTCAAAGAGTTGAACAACCCCGGCTATCGGCGGCAGTCCACCCTCACGTACGCGGACGGGACTTTTGCGCTCCAAGGCCTGTTATCAGAATATGAATTCTATCGGCAACGACCGAACGAGGGGAATGCCAATGGCACGCTCAGAATCAGAGGCATGGCGGGCATTGGGGAGCCTCGCGGCGTTCGCGTGCTTGTGCAAGCCGATGGGTTTGCGCCCCAAACTCCCACGGTCCAACTGCTTGAGCCGACAAACCTTGTCAATTTCACTGTGGCCCAGGCAAATATTTTTCGCGGACGAGTATTGGATCAAGCGGGCAACCCAATTCCTGACGCCATCGTCAGGACCGACGCGGACGACCAAGGGTTGGACAAGTTCAAATGGCAGACTCGGACGGATGCGGAAGGACGCTTTGAAGGGGACTCCGCGCCGGCGGAACCGGTCTTGTTCTGGTTCGAAGCCAACGGTTACGATCGGCTGCGTGACGTCCCGCTCGTGGCCGACGGAAGCGTCCACGAAATCAAGCTGTCATCGCGAGAACTCCGCCCAACGGCGAGGTCCAAAGTAGGGCAGGTGTCTCGCCTGCCCCGCTGGGACGCCAGTCCGAGCGGGCAAATTCGAAGACAACTCTTGGTCGCGCCTTCCTCACGGCAATGCCTTGTTCCTCGGCGGCTGGCCATGTAGCGTGTGGCCGTGACCCGTTTCCGCGCGCTGCTGCGTCTCGCTGGACTTACAGCCTTGGCCGCGCCGCCCGTCTGCCACGGGGTTGAACCCTGGGCGGATTCACGTCTCGGCGTCACCACCGGTCTCGCCGTCTGGTTCGATGTCTCGCGCCAGAACGCCGCCCGCGGCGCCCGTGAACTGGCTCCCCTGCGGTCCTGGAGCGACGCGCCGGACTATCTGTTCGACGGCTCCGGAAATGGCCGCCATCTCCGCCAACCCCTGCTCGAAGCGCGTCCACGGTTTCGTCAGGAGTTCAACGGCGCGTTCCTTTCGTTCGATGGCACGAACGATTTCCTCGACGCCGACGGACTGAACACTGCGCTCACGAATGTCACGGTTTTCGTGGTCGCCGCGCCGCAGCAGGTCGGAGGTTTTCGCGCTTTGTTGTCTTTCAACCAGGCCGGCCGAAACGATTACACTTCCGGTCTGAATTTCGATTTTGGCAGCGCGCCAGACACGCGCCTTGCCCGCGTGAACGCCGAGGGGATGGGTTTTTCTGGCGAAGCAAACCTGCTCACCACACCACAGCCAATCGCCCGCTGGCACGTCTTCACGCTGGTCGTCGGTGCCGCTCCCGGTGGAGTGAAGCTCTTCCTGGATGGACAGCCGCAGGGCACACGCGAGCGCGCCGCCGGCCTGATGCGTCTGGACGAATTCACTCTCGGCGCCAGGCATTATTCGAACACGCCGGACCGTCCGCACGCTCAGAACTTCCTCGCCGGTGACTTCGCTGAAATGCTCGTCTTCGGCCGGGTGTTGCCCGAAGGTGATCGCGCCGCCGTCGATCGTTATCTCGACGCAAAATATGGCGCGCTGCTCCACGGGCTGAGCGCCGCCCCGCCGCGCGACGGGGAGTTGGCATTCGTGACCGTGTCCAACCCGCCGCCGGTGCAGGTGTTCGCGCCAGGCTTCAGCGCGCGCGAATTGCCGGTCGAGTTGAACAACATCAACAACGTCCGCTATCGCGTCGATGGAAAACTCGTCGCGGTCGGCTACGACGGGCGCATCTGGCTGTTGAGCGACACAGACGGCGACGGCCTGGAGGACAAGGTCGAGTCGTTCTGGGAGAAGCAGACCTTGCGCGCACCGATTGGTGCAGCGCTGACGCCGCCCGGCTACGCACGAGGCAACGGCGTATTCGTCGCCGCGAAAGAAAAGCTGGCATTGATCGTGGACACCAACGGAGACGACCGCGCCGACGCTGAGATCACCCTGGCGACCTGGACCGAACGCAGCGAACAGCAAGGCGTTGACGCGCTCGGCGTGGCTGTTGCTCCGGACGGCAGCATTTACTTCAGCCTCGGCACGGCGAGTTTTACCGAACCGTATTTGATTGATAAGGCGACGGGTCAGGCGCGGTATCGCACGACCATGGAACGCGGGACGATTCAGCCTGTCAGCCCGGACTTCTCGAAGCGCGAGACGGTTTGCACCGGTATTCGCTTCGCCGTCGGCCTCGCGTTCAACCGTTACGGTGACCTTTTTTGCACCGACCAGGAAGGCGCCACGTGGGTGCCCAACGGCAATCCGTTCGATGAACTGTTGCACATTCAGCCTGGGCGCCATTACGGATTTCCACCGCGGCATCCGCGGCATTTGCCCGACGTGATCGATGAACCGAGCATGTTTGACTACGCGCCGCAACATCAGAGCACGTGCGGGTTGTGTTTTAACGGGCCTACCCCCGTCCTCCCCATCCACCCCCTCACCCCTTCCCTCTCCCCCGGTGGGGGAGAGGGTGGCCGGAGGCCGGGTGAGGGGGCCTCTCGGGGTTCAAGGGCTCAAGGCGCGACCAAAGTTCGGGGAATTCCCTCCCCATCGGCTGGGGAAAAGGTGGCCGGCAGGCCGGGTGAGGGAGTGTTCGGCCCGGCGACCTGGGCCGGCGATGCCATCGTCGCCGGTTACTCGCGCGGGAAGCTATGGCGGACGAAACTCGTGAAAACTACTGCCGGTTACGTCGCTCAAACTCATCTCCTTGCAACGCTGCAGGCATTGACGGTCGATGCGTGCGTGTCACCGCGCGGCGACTTGATCGTGGCGACGCACAGCGGACTGCCCGATTGGGGCAGCGGACCGACCGGCAGGGGAAAGCTCTGGCGCATCCACTATGAAGACCGCGAGGCGCCGCAGCCGGTGACCGCGTGGAACGCGAGTCCGACGGAGCTACGGATCGCCTTCGACCGGCCCCTGGATGTCGAGGCGTTGAAGGATTTGTCAAAAAAGGCGCGCGTCGAATCCGGACGATACGTCGTGGCTGGCGACCGATTCGAAACCCTCCGGCCCGGTTATCAAGTCGTGTATGACCAGCTCGCGACTGCGCGTTACGCGCGTGAACTATGCGGTGACGCTGCCTTCTGTAGCCGCCGACGCAAGGAGGCGGACATCGGGCACGACAAGTCCGCTTCGAGACCTCGGCGGCTACGACGAGATTGACCTTCTGATCGACCTCACCGGTGTGGAAGCGCGATGGGAGTCCGCCGATGGAAAGGAATCATGGATCGGCTGGCTGCCCCACGCTGATCTGCAAGTGGCGCGCGAGTTGACCCGCGGAAGCGCAGAACACGAGCGATTGTTTTCCCTCCTCAATCAATCGGGCCACCTTCGTTTGCGAGGTCAACTTGATCTTTGGCAAATGCTCCAGCCGGCGATTCAGCCGGGTTCGATGATCGACTGGGTCCGCCCGCCCGAGAACGTGATGGTCGTGATTGAAGCGTCAGCGCCCTTCAGCTTGAAACTCGCGGACAGGAGTCTGACCTCCGCGAAAACCGACCGGGGCGCACAGCGCTCGGAAGTGGAGTTTCGCGCTCCGGGACAACGCTGGCAGCCGATCGAACTGAAGCTCGCGACCGGCGGCGAGGTCGCGTTGACCGCGATGTGGTTCACGGCCGACGACCCGCGCCCGCGCCCATTCCCGCTGCGCCGCTTGCTCCTGCCCTGGGCGCAGCCATCCGACACGGCGCCGGCGGCGCCGATGGAACGGCAGGTTCCCGAAATCGCCGGTGGCCATTGGCTTCCAGGCAAACGGCTCTTCTTCAGTGACAGGCTTGGCTGCGCGAAGTGCCACGTCATCCGCGGCGAAGGGCAGCGCGTCGGCCCCGATTTGTCGAATCTCGTGCAGCGCGACTACACCAGCGTGCGCAAGGACATTCAGTTGCCCAACGCCGCCATCAACCCGGACCATGTCGCCAGCGCCATTGAATTGTCCGACGGCGAAAGCCTCATCGGCATTGTTCAGCTTGAGGCGGACGGGGTGATTCAAGTGGCGATGGCCGACGGAATCCTTCACCAGGTTGCGCGCAAGAATGTGAAGTCGGTCAAGCCTTCCACGCTCTCGCTCATGCCGGAAGGTCTTTGGGATGCGCTGACGGATGATGAGCACCGCGATCTGATGACCTTCCTTTTGACGTCGCCGTTGGAGCCGTATGCGCCCGCGGTCGAAGCGCAGGGGCAGAAGCTGCCGCCAGCGCGGAAGCGTTCGGAGTTGGCAGCGCTGCTTTCCGTGGCGCACGCGTCACCCGTTACGGATCCCGTGACCGCGAACTCGAGTCAGAGTCTCCTCACGTCGGCTGCCAAGAGTTTGCGGGTCGTCCTCTGTGCCTCGCCCAAGGACGCGGGGCACGCCGCGCCCGGCTTTCACGATTATCCGCTCTGGCGCGAGCGCTGGTCGAAACTGTTGTCGTTGGCCGACGGCTTGAGCGTCGAAACCGCCGACCGTTGGCCGGGCGCGGAACACTGGCAACGCGCGGACGTGATCGCGTTCTACCACGACAACCCTGCCTGGACCGCCGCCCAGACGAAGGATCTGGACGCATTCCTCGAGCGTGGCGGCGGG
>QHPA01000069.1 GCA_003218935.1 Verrucomicrobiota bacterium | reverse complement strand
CACTTGAGCCGCGACAATCAAACTACCAGGCTGCCCGGGGTATGATTCGTCGTGCCAAAACTCCGGGGGGCGCAAGAACCCACTGCTCTACGCGCGTCGCCTTCGCGATTGCCATCGTCCTCCTGTCCGCTGTTACCGCCCGATCCGCCGAACCGCCGGATTATTCCGCCATTGACGCAATCTTCACCGAATATTGCCTGGATTGCCACGGATCGACGGAGCCGGAAGGAAAGCTGATCATGGAATCGCACGAATTGCTGATGAAAGGCGGCGAAAGCGGCGCAGTGATCGTTCCCGGCAAAAGCGACGAAAGCCTGTTGATGAAATTGGTCGAGGGCCGGGTCGAAAAGGACGGCAAGAAACTGATCATGCCGCCTGGAAAAAAGCGCGAAAAACTCAAACCGGAACAGATCGCGCTTATCAAAGCGTGGATTGACGCCGGAGCCAAACCGCCAGCGGAAGTGAAAATCAGAGAGCTGGTCACGCCGAAGATCGAACCCAGGATTCCACCACGCAAAGCGGTCAACGCAATCGCGTACCAGCCTGCCCGGAAACTCATCGCCCTCGCGCGGTATGGAGAGGTCGAATTGCGTTCGGCCGAGACGCGCGCGGTGGTCCACACGCTCAAAGACCATCGCGGCAACGTGAACGCCGTCGCCTTTTCGCCCGATGGCAAATTCCTGTACGCTGCGGGCGGCGAAGCCGGATGGGTCGGCGAAGTGCGGCAATGGGACCTTAACGACTCGAATTTGTTCTACGTGTTCGAAGGCCATAAAGACGCGATCTACTCCCTGGCGGTCTCGCCGGACGGCAAAACGCTGGCCACCGGCAGCTACGACCAGAAGATCAAACTGTGGAACGTCGAGACCGGCGAGGAACTCAAAACGCTCTCCGGCCACAACGGCGCCGTGTTCGGTCTGGCCTTCCGTTCGGACGGCAGGATTCTCGCCAGCGCCAGCGCGGACCGCACGGTGAAACTCTGGGACGTCGCGACGGGTGAACGGCGCGACACGCTTGCCCAGCCGCTCAAGGAACAATACGCCGTCGCGTTCAGTCCCGACGGCAAACGACTGGTTGCCGGCGGCGTTGATAATCGAATCCGCGTCTGGCAAATCAGCGAGACCGCGGCAGAGACGACCAACCCGATCCTCGAAGCGCGTTTCGCGCACGAGGGCGCCATTCTCAACCTCGCCTTCGCGTCCGACGGCACGACGCTCGCTTCCTCAGCCGACGATCGCACCGTCAAACTTTGGGATGCAGCGGAGCTGAAGGAAAAGCTGTCGCTGGAAAAGCAGCCGGATTGGTCGCCTGCGCTGGCTTTCGTGCTGGACAACAAAACGATCGTCGTCGGACGGCTCGACGGCACAGTTGAGTTTTTCGACGTCCAAAACGGTAAATTGCAGACGCCGGCCAAACCGGAACTGTCGCGCGCCGAACCGCGCGGCATCCAGCGCGGCAAGGAGTTTCGCCTCAAATTGCTCGGGGCCAATCTTGTGGGCATCACCGAAGTAAAATCACACGACACCAGAGTCAAGGTGGAATTAGCGAAAGATGTTGAAGCCCGACCCAGTGAAATTGGGGTCATCGTGACGACGCCGAACGATCTGCCCCGCGGCGCTTACGAGCTTTCGGCGGTCAGCCCGATCGGCGAGAGCGCCCGAATCAAACTGCACGTGGACGATTTGCCGCAAATCTATCTTTCCGGCACGAACGAGATTCATGCGGTCGAAGCGTTGCCTGCCGCCTTCTGGGGCGTGCATGAAAAAAGCGGTGCCGTGGACCAGTTCGACTTCGACGCGAAGGCGGGCCAGACACTGGTGTTCGATGTCGCCGCCAGGACTCTTGGCTCCAAGGCCGACGCGGTGCTCACACTGCTGGACGGGAGGGGGAGGGTACTCGCCAGCAACAACGGCTTCGACGGCAGCGCGGACCCGTTGCTGGCCTACACGTTCGCGACCGAAGACCGCTGCAGCCTGCGCGTGAGCGAAATGTTGCTGGCCGCGTCCACAGATCATTTTTACCGGCTCTCGATCGGCGCGTTTCCGTATGTGACCGGTTTTTTCCCGTTAAGCGTGCCGTCTTCCAGGGAAAGCGACGTGGAGCTGATCGGTTACAATCTGCCACCGGATCACACAGTGAAAGTCAAAGCGGAGGGCGTGGACGAAATGGAGTTGCCCCTCGACTCTGAGAGATTCCGTAGCCGACGCGTGTTCAAGGTGATGGTTGGCAACTGGCCGGAGCTGGTCGAATCTGAACCGAACGACACACCGGAACAGGCAACCAGGGTTGTCGCGCCTGGCTCTGTGGCCGGACGCATTTGGCATTTCCATGAACCTGCCCCTCACCCCGTCCCTCTCCCCCTCCGAGGGGGAGAGGGTGCCCGAAGGGCGGGTGAGAGGTCTGTCGCCAGTCAACCGAATGACACCGCCTCCTCATCCAGGCCCTCTCCCCCGGCTTCGGGGGACAGGGTGAACCATTCGCCAGCACCGGACGCAGGTCCCAGTTCAAGATCGGGGTCGGACGCCGACCTGTTCCGCTTCGAGGCCAGAGCCGGCCAAACGTGGATCATCGAAACTCAGGCCGCGCAACGCGGGTCGCCGGTGGATACGAGAATCGAAGTGTTGCACCCCGACGGGAAGCCGGTTGAACGACTGTTGCTGCAGGCCGTGCGCAACACCGCCATCAACTTCCGCTCCATCGACTCGAATGGGAACGGCGCGCGCCTGGACAACTACGAAGAGATGGAGTTGAATGAATACATCTATTTCAACGGCGAGGTGGTCAAACTCTTCCGCATGCCGCAAGGTCCGGATTCGGACATGCTATTCTACACCTCGAACGGCAAGCGCCGCGCTTATTTTGACACGAGCGCGATGGCTCATGCGCTGGATGAACCGGCTTACGTAATCGAACCTCTTCCGACCGGCGCCAAACTCGTTTCCAACGGACTGCCGGTGTTTCCGCTTTATTACGCGAACGACGACGACGGCGAACGCAAATTGGGATCGGACTCAAAACTCTTCTTCACCGCGCCGGCGGACGGCACTTATCTGATTCGCGTCACGGACGCGCGCGGTTATTCCGGAGAACGATTCGTCTATCGGTTGATTGTTCGCGAACCGAAGCCCGATTTCAAAGTGACGTTGAACGGCGCCAACCCAACGATCAACGCCGGCAGTGGTCGCGAGTTTTCCGTCAGTGCCGAACGCCTGGACGGCTTTGACGGTGACATTAAAGTGGAGGTCAGCGATCTACCGCCCGGTTTTTCCGTTTCGACGCCGCTGGTGATTCAGGCCGGCCACACCGAAGCCAAGGGAACGATCAACGCCGCGCTGGACGCCGCCCAACCTGATGAAAGCAACGCCGCCGCCTCGAAAGTCATCGCCACGGCGATGGTCGCCGGCCACGTTGCAACCAAAGAAGTGAACAACCTCGGCAAAATCTCCCTTGGGGACAAACCGAAGCTGTTCGTTTACTTCGCTCCTGCTCCTCAAACACAGCCCGCGGCTGCGGTGTCTAACCAGGCCGGCCAGCCGCTGGAAATCACAGTGGCACCGGGGCAGACGGCCCCCGCGATGCTGAAGATTCAGCGCAACGGTCACGATGATCTCGTCACCTTCACCGTCGAAAACCTCCCTCACGGCGTTATTGTGGACAACATCGGCCTGAACGGCGTGCTGATCCCGAAAGGAGAAAACGAGCGCCAGATATCCCTGACGGCCGCGAAGTGGGTGCCGGAGACGGACCAGCTTTGCTACGCGGTCGAGAACCAGACCGGCCGACAAACCTCGTTGCCGGTTTTACTTCATGTGCGCAAGGCTCCCGGAAAGATGACCGTCGCCGGCGAGTGATACGGATCGCCGAGATCCTGCACTGCGACGATTATTTCTTGTCCACTTTCTTCCCCGTCTGTTGTTGTTTTTCCTTTTGCTCTTTTTCTTGTTGCTCTTTCTGGTATTTTTCGAGGTCGCTGGCTTTGATGACTTCGATTTTGGCGCCCTTTTCCAGTTCTTCCTTCGACGGCACCTTGATAATGTCGCTGGTCACCGGTTGTGCAGACGTCGCGGCGACCGGCGGCGCATTCGTGGGTTTGGGGGGCGGCGTGAAGGAAATCAGTTCCATCTCGAAAATCAGCGTTTCATTCGGTCCGATCTGCCTGGAACCGCGCTCGCCGTAGGCCAATTCGGATGGGATGACCACTTGCCACTTCGCGCCGGGCTGCATCCGTTGCAAAGCTTCGGTCCAGCCTTTGACGACATGATTGGCCGGCGTCGTGTACGGCTGGTTGCGCTTGTAGGAACTGTCGAACTCCGTTCCGTCGATCAAAGTGCCACGGTAGTTGACGGTCACGACGTCGTTTGATTTCGGTGAGTCGCCTTTGCCCTCCGCGAGCACCTTGTACTGCAACTCGGACTTCTTCCCGTCCGGCAATGGCACTTCCAGCGTTTTGACTCCTTCCTTGCCCTTGTTCTCGGCCAGAAACTTGTCGCCTTCCTGTTTATTCTGTTCAGCCATTTGCTTCTGATGTTCCTGTTGAAAGGTGGTGAAGACTTCGCGTATTTCCTGGTCCGTGAATTGCGGATGACCGCCTATGCCGTCCTTGATGCCCTTCAAAATCAGGTCTATGTCCGGGTCGATCTTCTGGCGTTTCAACTGACTTCCCATGTTCACGCCGATCGCGTAGCTGAATTTTGTCCGGTTGTCCTTAAGTTCTGCTTTGTCTTCGGCTCGGACCGGACCTGCCAGCGCCACGATTGCCAAAAACACAGCCATTGGTCGTTTCATTTTCGTGCCTTTCGTCATCGGGAGATTATTCAGGGCAAAGCGCCGGATTTTCAATGCAATAATACGCGCTTATGTTCCCGGGCCGGTACCGCCGCCGAACTCGCATCTATCGGTGCCGTGTTACCGCTTTCATTGACTCTTCGGCCGACAAATGGTTCAAATCTGCCTTGTCACCGACAATCAACCGAACCTTCAATGAAAGTCTCCGCCCAAAATCTCCACGCTTTTTGCGTCCAAGCGTTGACTCAAGTCGGTGTCGGCGAACCGGACGCGCGCACGGCGGCGGACGTGCTGGTCACCACTGATACCTGGGGCACGTTCACCCATGGAACGAAGGCTCTGCGCGCCTACATCCGGCGGCTCCGCGGCGGTGGTTTGAAGAAAAAAGGCGTGCCGAAGGTTGCGTCGGAAGGCCCCGCCTGGGCGATGGTGGACGGCGACTCCTCACTGGGCATGGTTTCCTCCGTGTTCGCGATGAACCTGGCGATGGCCAAAGCCGCGACGGCGGGCATCGCCTTCGCCGGCTTGCGCAACAACTGTCACTACGGCGCGGCGGGATATTACGCAGCGATGGCCATTGAGAAGAACATGATTGGCTTTTCGATGGCCAATGACATTCCGACCGTCAACGCGCCGGGCGCGCGCGGCTCCGTCATGGGCCGCAATCCATTCGGCTTCGCCGCACCCGCGGGAAATGAGAAACCGATTCTCCTCGATATGGCGACGAGCACCGTGGCGGGCGGAAAAGTTTTCGCCGCCGCCGCGCTCGGCAAAACCATTCCCGGACAGTGGCTGCTGGACGCCAACGCAAAGCCCACGACCGATCCGACCCTCTTTTCGCACGCGGCATCGCTGACACCACTCGGGGGCTACAAAGGATACGGCATTGCGTTCATGATCGAAGTGCTCTCCGCCATACTGACGGGCGCAGCGATTCGCAGGCAGGTGTTGAGCTGGACCTTTTCCGACGCGTCGAAGCCGACCGGCCACGGCGCGGCGTTCATCGCCATCAACATTGCGTCCTTCAGGCCGGTCGAACAGTTCAAGCAACGAATGGACCAGATGATTCGCGAAATCCGCGCTTCAGAAAAAGCCGACGGCGCGGATCGGATTTATCTGCCGGGCGAAATGGAATGGGAACGGCGCGAGAAAGCGCTCATCGAAGGCATTGATTTGCCGGAAGATGTTGCTGCCAGTCTGCGCGGCCTCGCGGAAGATTTGAATCTCGATTTCGATCGGTTTTTGCGGTGAACCCTGTTTTTGCTTCCGGCCATGGACACTGCCTCGACTGAGCCCTCAGGGTCGAAACACGAGCGTTGGGTTCCGCCGGCCGGCGACGGGCTGGTCCCTTCTCTGAGCCTGTTCACCACGACCATGATTGTCGTTGGCGGGGTGATTGGCTCCGGCATCTTTCGCAAGCCGGGCGTTATGGCCAGCGAAGTTGGTTCGCCGGAATTGTTGCTTCTCGTCTGGCTCGTGGCGGGAGTGCTCACGCTGTTCGGCGCGCTGACCAACGCCGAGATTGCCGCGCTGATTCCCGAAACCGGCGGGCAATATGTCTATTTCGAGCGCATCTACGGCCCGTTCGTCGCTTACCTCTACGGTTGGGCTTCTTTCGTAGTGATACAAACCGCGTCCGTCACCGCCGTCGCCTACGTCTTCGCCGAATACGCCACGGAGTTCGTGACACTACCGGAGTTTTCCGGTCCCATCGCCGCTTTCACCATTCATCTGCCCTTCATCGGCGATATCACGCCGTTCAAGGAAATCGGCATCAAAGGGCTCGCCGCGCTGCTGATTATCGTGCTGACGGCGATCAACTGCGTCGGCGTCAAACTCGGCGGCGCGGTGCAGAACATTTTCACCGCGGCGAAGGTCACGGCCATGGTTCTCCTGGTTCTGGGCGCTTTTCTCCTGCCGACCGGCGGAAAATTGGGGAACCTCATCGCCAACAGCCATTCCGTTCATCGCGAGGGCCTGGCGCTGTGGGCCTCGTTCGCCGCCGCGTTGCAGGGTGCATTCTGGGCTTACGACGGTTGGAGCAAAGTGACCTACATCGCCGGTGAAGTGAAAGACCCGCAGCGTAATATTCCGCGCAGCTTGCTTCTCGGCATGGCCATCGTCACCGTGCTTTATCTGTTGATGAACGTGGCCTACGTCTTCGTTCTGCCTATCGACGAAGTGGCCGGCAGCAAACTGGTCGCCGCCGACGTGGCTGAACGATGCTTTCACGGCGGCGGACGATGGATCGCTGTGGCGGTGATGATGTCAACCCTGGGCGCCGCCAATGCGACCATCCTGGCCAGTCCCCGCGTTTATTTTTCGATGGCTCGGCGCAACGTTTTCCCGGCATCGCTTGGCGTCGCACATCCGCGGTTTCGCACCCCCACAGCGTCGCTGATCGCGCAGGGAGTTTGGGGCGTGCTGCTCCTGTTCAGCGGCACGTTCGACACGCTGACGGACACGCTGGTGTTCGTGAGCTGGATTTTTTACGCAGCGAGCGCGTGGGGTGTGTTCGTGTTGCGCCGAACGCAGCCGGACTCTCCGCGTCCGTATCGGGTCCCCGGCTATCCGGTCGTTCCGGCGCTCTTCATCATGTTCGCTGCGCTTTACCTTGCCTTCACCATTTACAACGATGTCGCCGGTTACCGGGCCGCAGTCGCAGCGGGCAAACCGGCGATCATCAACTCCGCGTTCGGAGCGTTTCTCGTGCTGATGGGCACGCCCCTTTACTTCTTTTATCGGCGCAAGGCGCGCAGGGCTTCGTAAACGGTTAGCCAGTAGATCGGCCGCTGTTCAGGAATACCCTTCCCGCCCACGCGCCAACCCATCCCAACGCCAGCGTTGCCGCCAGCATCAAAAACGCCGCCCAGCCGCTGTGGTCCCAATAACCTTTGATGCCGAGCGCAAGAAAGATGAGAGCAGCCAGGGCGTTGAGCATTGTCAATGGATTTCCTGCCTTGAGACCGCGCGGCAGGAACTTCCAATCGGTCCACGCCGCGAGCAGACAGATAAGTCCGCACGCCAGCACTCCCGTGAAAAGGTTGGCCGGAGTGAGCATGGCAATCAGCCCCGGTGGATTGTCCGCGCCGCTGATCAGGTGGCAGATCAATGTCCACACCAGCACAACCAACCCGCCGAAGCTTGCCCAACTCACCGCGATGAACCGCAACTTTTTCGCGTGCTTCGTTGCATAACTCGCATCGATGGCAAGGACCACTTCACGCAACACCGTCGGTGCGACTTCGATGGTGCCGTAAAGCGTCCCGAAAATTGTGAGAAACGCGCCGACGAAATAGACGTATCTCAACCACGGATAAATCGGGGTGACGAACTCAGCCTGGAGCGCGAGGAGATTGCTGCCGCCGGGAATTTTGTGCTGTGGTCCGAGAATGACCGTGCCGCACGCCACGAAAACGCCGCTGAAAATCAGCACCGCCAGAAAACTGAGCACCGAATCCACCGCAACCGCTCGAAGCCAGCGGCGATTGATGTGGGCCGCGTCGTCCGCTATCGCTTCCAGCTCCGCTGTCGTGGCAGCCGCGCGACCGGCCTGGCCCCAACGCTTGTCGCGTAAATAGGACACATAAGCCAGGTAATCGTAGCCGGAGCCGCCGATGACGCCCACGTAAGTGATGGCTTCGACCCAGACCGGACGGGCCACGAGTTCCGGCAGTGAAGCAGCCCAGTCCGGATAGACCAGCGATCGAGGCAGGACAAACCCTCTCAGAAACTCAAGCCAATCCGGCTTCACGACCGTCAGCGAGACGGCCACGCACAGCAGCATTAAAATCACGATGACCAGTTGAACGCGTTCCAATGCCGCGTAACCACCGCTGAAGACCAGCGCCAGGACGACGCCGAGAACGACCATTCCCCAGACAAAATGCGCGCCGCCGTGCAATGACCTTTCTGTTCCCGTCAGCCACGAAAGGAGCGTGCCGATCGTGCCGGAATGGAAACTCACCCAGATTGGAAAGCAAACCAGCGCGAGCACAAGGAACACCAGCGGAAACCAGCCGCCTGGACCGGGTAGTTGCATCCAGCGCTGGAACGGATGCGCGCCGGTCAACACCATATGCCGCGCCGTCACGAAGACCAGCACCCATTTCAATAAGAGGATGAACAGGAAAAACCAGAGCAGTCGGTAACCGAACAGCGCGCCGCCGCGCGACGAGAAGATGAGTTCGCCGGAGCCGATGGTCAGCGACGCAATGACTGCGCCCGGTCCGAAAATCGTCAACCACGCCAGCGGATTGCGCGATTGCAGTGCCAACGGGAGCGGCAGCACGCTCTTGCCGCGGTCGGCGTCAAGGTCCGGACTCATCATGGCAACTTGCGCGCAAATGTCGAGACGTTCATCTCCCGCGTATGGCCGGCTTCAGCGTCCAAGCTTGCAGGCGCGCAATCTCCAGAATCTTCGGCGCGCGGAAACCTTCCTTGTGAATGATCCAACCGCCGAACAGGTCGGGCGTGTCTTTCGCTACGCGGCGTGCCGGCACCAGTTCCAGATTCTTTCCCGGAGTCGCGCCTCCCTCCAGTGGAAGCTTGCCGTTCGTGCGGTGGTAATCATATGCGGAGGCAAGTGACACGAGAAAGTCGGCCGGAGGCACAGCATCCGCGCCGATAAATACACGCGACGGTATCCGCTGTTGAGTTTTCACAAAATCGAGCACGTCGCGCGTGGCGTCTCGAAAGGCGAACCAGTCGAGGTGCGTCGCCTCTGATGTCAAAGCCGGCGGCGCGTCCGGCCCCAAAAGCCCGATTGCTTGCAACGGAAAGCGCGGCTTTCTTCCTTCGACCAATTCACCCACCGCCCGGACCAGCAATTCAAACTGATCGGCAACCGAATACGCGCGGTCGCCAATGACTTGAAAATCAACGCCGCTGATTTTGCCCTCCGTCAGTCGAACGGCGATTTGGTTCAGGTCCGCTTCACTGGCTCCCTCGGATCGCGTCGGGTCCGGATACAAGCCGGGCAGATCGCTCGCGGTCACAAACCGAACGCCCGAGATTGAGCGAATGTGATCGATGTATTCCGCAAATCGTTTGAATGCCGCTTCGGTTTCCTCGGCCGGACGCTGCGGCGGCGGTTTCCATTGCTCGCGTGGTGGATTCGCGCCGCGCCGAAAATTCACGCCGTCCCAGAACTCTTTGTGCACCCATTCGCACGGATGATAGAAGATGCTGATGAGTCCGCCGCCCTGTCCGCGCAGCCGGTCGGCGATGGCCGAAACTTTTTGCTTTGCCGGCTCGACTGCCGCCGGGTCGTGCAAATCCATCCGCGTATAGTTTTGTCCCATGTGATAGACGACGAGCGCATTCTCATACCAGAACGGCTGTTCGTTCAAACCAATGTGCGTTCCTTCGTCCACGTAGCAGGGGACACCGTGCGGCGCGACGCCGATTTCCTTCAGCGCGGCGATGGTCTGCGACGCCCAGGAAGATCCGGGCTGGCCGTAGCACGCGAGCGTTTTGACCCCGAGAATCCTGCGCACGTCCGCTGCTCCCCCACCCTCGCGTCGCGCGAACTCGGCGATGCCGTCCAGCAAACCGCAGTCCGCGAGATATTCCGAGGGCGCGGGATGGACTGAATGAAAGTTGGCGTGGTAGCCGATGTCGTGTTTTTTGAGCGCGGCAATGACATCGCGGCGACCGCGCCGTTCGAGCACTCGGGCCTTTTCACCGACCAGCTTGAACGTCGCGCGAATGCCGCGGTGCGTGAGCATTTCGGCCAGACGCTTCGTCGCGTCGTCGTCGGCGGGCAAAAGATAATCCTCCGTGTCGAACCACAAAATGACATGGACGGTGGATTTTTCGGCGGCGGCGATTGAGTGGAGCGAGGTTAGAGCAAATAAAAGCGAGCAGACCAGCATTTGTCCGGGGAAGGATTTCATGGACGAAATGCTTAGCGCAATTCACCGAGGCAAACAAGCCTTCAAGCATCTCATGCGTATCGGGAGAAAGCGCGCGGCTCGCGTGCGATGGCCGGCGGCTCGCCGACCACTCGTCTTGAATATTCCCCCCTCTGACGGTGGGGCGAGACTCCGTCGAGCCCTGATCCTCCCACAGAGACCAGAGGCCGGAGAACGGATCCAGACGCCAGACCCGAGACCCAAGACACCCTCCGAGACAGCTGATGGGGCCATATAACAACCTGTTCGGCGGTGAGAGCGTATTGAGTTTGGAGGACAGATTTTTTGACCGCGGACCACGCGGAATACGCGGATTCTTTTCGTGTATTTCGCGTGGTTCGCGGTTAAAGTTCGGAGAGAATCGGACCAGAGATCGTTGGGCAAAATTCTTATGCGCTTCATTCTATCATTGATCGGGACTATCTGTATTGGCCCAACCCTCTCTTCGGGCCTCACCCAAACGAACGCCGGACTGTTGCCAGCACCGCTGGTCATATTCACACCCACTAACCAAACGAAATTGATGGCTATACTTACAGTGACAAATACCTTTCCGGGCTCCATCGAAGGTCGGGCTTACGTAGTGCCCTCGACCAATCGGTTTGTCCTAGCGTCAGGAACGGCAGTCGTCTCGTGGTCAGCTGCTCCTGAACGTGAAGCCTCGAAGTCGGACTTTCCCATGTCTCCTATGATGATTTTTCGTTACGGGCTTGGGACAAAGTTTGAAATCGAAGGAGGCGGGAAAAATACTGTCACTGTAACAAGCGGAGGCGGATTGCCTCCCACCAACGGGATGGGACTGGTAGTTCAGTATTTGCCTCCCGGCATGAAGGAAGCAACCGCTGATTGGAGCAAATGCCGAGTTTGGATTGGAACATTCGAGGGATTATCCCAGGCCACACCATGATTAGTCGGAAGAGCCTTGCCTAACCCTTCTGCATCTAACAGCCATGAGCCGCCGCGTTGAGTTCACCATCGATTACTCATCGCTACCTATGCATTCGTTAGCACGGTTGACTTGGCTGTGGCTGATATTGGGTCGTTGGGCGACATGAGCTCGTCCACGACAAAATCCGTTCAGTTGTTGCGATTCGGAGCTGTCGTGTTGTCAGTGCTATTAAGTTTAGTGGTCGGATTTAGGCGCAAGCTTCGTCGCC
>QHPA01000058.1 GCA_003218935.1 Verrucomicrobiota bacterium | reverse complement strand
AAAATCGGCGAACTGCAGAAGCCGTGCATGCTCGAAAACGGTCCGGGACGAACGAGCCATTTTTGGTCTCCCTCCAAATCATACGCCGCCACGACCATTTCCTGCCGGTCGAGGAAGGCGACGTAAACTTGCTCGCCGTCGGTCGCGGGCGTGCTGGAAGCGTAGCTGTTCAATGAGTGTTTCTTTTCCAGCGGCGAGTGGATCACCGTTTTTTGCCAGAGAATTTGCCCTGTCTTTCGGTCCAGGCAGAGCAGCACGCGGTCCTGACTCTCGAGGAACGCCGTTACGGTGAAAACACGGTCCTCCCAAACGATGGCCGAGGCGTGGCCGTTGCCGGGAACCTCGGTTTTCCAGACGATATTGCTGGTCGCGCTCCAGTGGATGGGCACATGGGTTTCCGAACTGGTGCCGTCACCGCGCGGGCCTCGCCAGGCAGGCCAGTTTTCAGCGCACAGGTCGATCCGGGATCCAAGCAAACCAAGGAGGACCCCGGCACCGCAGAGCCGCAAGAGAAGCCGAGCGCGCATGTTATGACCCGCAGCAGTCCCACATTGACGCCGGGCTGATGGCTGGATCGAGAACCGTTCCGCTTGCCGCGCCGCTGCGTTTCTGCCGCACCGCGCTCCAAAATGTCGCCAGCAAAACAATCCCTTGAACCAGGGTGACAGGAAGCGCGCGGGTCGAGACATAATCTTTTCCGTTTGTCGGCGCTTACTTTTCCTGACTCTCCTTTTTCGCACAAGAGTTTTAGTCGTTGGGTAGTGTCCTAATTGGTGGCGGCGGTGCTGCGGCACCGCCGTGCGCCGCGGCAGCGGCGCACTCACCTGAAGCAAATTAGGACACAACCCGTCGTTGCAATCGCAAGGCGGGCGCCCCGGACACTGTGTCGATGGATCACGGAATTGCCCGGGCCGCAACGGCCGCGTTCGGCATTCCGGCCTCAAAGAATACGTGTTGCTGCCGCCTCCAGAATTGCCTAAGCTTTGAGGGTGCGCGCAGCGCAGTTGTTTCGAGTGACGGCCTCCGGAGCCGCAGGTTTTGTGTTCGACTCCCGCCGCGCAGACCCTTACTTTTCACGACGATGACCGGACGATCACGCAGCAAGTTTTTTATTCCGCCTGAGGAAAAGACGCACGTCATGCCGGACGACCTGGGTCGATCGGAAGCGCACACGGTCCTGCTGCTGGAAGACGATCCGGTGTCCGCGAACCTGTTGAAGAGTTTTCTGGAGGAACGGGATTTTCGCGTGACGCACGTGACGGGCGGCGCCGAGGGTGTTCAGAAGATCATGGCGGCCGATTTCGACGTCATCCTGTGCGATATGGTCATGCCCGCTTTTCCAGGCGACATGTTTTATCGGGCGGTCGAGCGGACGCGGCCGCACCTCTGCCGGCGGTTCATCTTCATGACAGGGCACGCGGGCAACGCGCAGATCGACGCGTTCATCCGCAGTGTGCGAGGGTTTATGCTTTGGAAACCGTTCCAGCTCCACGAAGTCCTGGACGCAATCAAGACTGTCCTGCGCAAGGCCGCCTCGTCCGGCGGTTGAGCTGATTCAACGACGAGAAGAAAACAATCCTTCCCTGGTTCGTCGGAGCCTTATTTTGTATCTTTCCCGGCGAGCAGATAAAGCACCCAGTCGTGCGCTTCATCCGGGCAGGCCGGCGCGGCCCAATCCGACGATTGCCTCACGAAGCCGATCAGGGTAACGGCCGCGGCGACAGGTTGAAGAATTCTGCGCGATAGTCTTCTTCTCCGATTCAACGGCCAGTACGTTGAGTCCCGCTTGCTGCTTTCGTCGCGGGGGACTCTCGTTTGCTTTCCGTTGGCGGCCCGTTCACTGCCGTCGCGAGGGCGGCCAATCGTTGATACAAGGCTTCAGCCTCTCTCGGGTTGCCTGTCCGGGCCCATTCATCGGCCTTTTGCCTCACGGCGCTGGCCGGTTCAACCCATGGAAACTGCTTCGCCTGTTCGCGAACTTGTCGGACTTCTCCTTCGTTCAGCCAGATGCCGGTCGTTCCCGAAGCCATCAGATTGGTCTCGTCCTGCCGGTGCGCCAGACCGAACGCGTGACCCAGCTCGTGCGAGGTGACGCGCGGCAATGGCTCATCCATCCCGCCTTCCACTTCGCGTAGCGATGCGGTGTCTTTCACAAAGATGGCTTCATTCAGATAGATGCCGTTTACCGTCATGTGTTTGAGGCAATAAACATGAAACAGGTTTGAACCTTTCGTTTCTTCGGGTCGCAGCGATAACAAGGCGAACCGCTCGGCGGGTCCTTTGTGGGCCAGGAACAGCTCCGGGTTGACCGCCTCTTCTTGCGCCAGCGATTCCAGATAGAAGTGCAGTCCGGCTTGCGCCCAGACGCGATTCACTTTGCCCAGAATTCGCGCGATATCTTTGCCGGTGAGTGTGGTCGAAATGTCCGGCGATTCTTTGGCCGACAGCAAATGAACCCGCAACGGCGCGAGAAGGTAATCATTTATATCGGTTGCGACGGGCGGGCCGCCCGGCAGTTGGGCGCCGGCGAGCATCGCTGTGAAAACCAGCGTGACGAAAGCGACTATTCGACCGACGAGCAAAGCCGCGTTCCCCCTCACCCTGACCCTCTCCCGCGGGGAGAGGGAACAGCCGGCGGCAGGTTCGGTTGTTCGGGAAGTTCGTCGGGCAGACACCGCGCTGGGTTGTGCTGAAAGCCAGCGGAGGATTCTCCCTGCCCATGAACCCGGAGGAACATCCAACCATCGAACATCCAACGCCGAACATAGAATGGCAGCGTGAATCCTCGCCCACTTCGGAGTTCGGTGTTCGATGTTGGACGTTCGATGTTTTCCCTCGGTTCTGCACACCGCACCATACTGGCTTCGCTCAGTCATCTTTCGACCCGACCTTGGCCTGGAAAGTCCTTCCCAACAACCCTGAAAACGTCGGGCGGCCAATGATGTTGGTCAAGCGGTTGAGCGCAGCATGATTCAAGGTGAGTTGTCAAAACCAAGAACTGACCCCTTCATGACCCCTTCACCTTCACGAATCCTTGGCAGGACAGGAATCAGGTCATCACGTCGCTCTCTTTCATCGGTCAGGGCGAGTTCAACCGATAGAAACGAGCGGCTCCCGCAATCGGAGCCGAGACGGTTTTTTGGCCTCCCGTAACGACTGGAGTCGTGGTTTCGGGCGACCAATTTGAGCTGGGCAGACTGTTGCTGAATTCCAGGATGTAACCGGCCGAGTCGGCGTCTGGCCAGGACATGATCAGGTCGGACTGAGATCGCCCGATGGCTAAGCGCAACGGTAATACGGCTGGCTTAGCAGGATTCGAATCCAATTCGCTTGATGACAATGCAGAGTTACTGATTCTAATTCGATCGATCCACCCCGTAAATGGCGACCCCCCATCCCATTCAGCGCCGATG
>QHPA01000057.1 GCA_003218935.1 Verrucomicrobiota bacterium | reverse complement strand
AGCCAATCAACTTCGCGCTGGTGGATGTGGCGGTTGCGCCGGACGGCAGCTTGTTCGTAACAGATCATAATCAGGGCATCTGGCGGATTTACTATCAAAGTGGCGCGGGCGTTTCGCCCGCAACCTTCAATGGACGCGAACGAACAGGCGAGACGCCTGCGCCACTTTCCGCGCCATCGGTGGTTCCAAAATGGCCGCCGCTGCCAACAGACCTCAAGCGATTGATCGAGGAGGTGGTTTCGTTGCCGCAACCGGAGTCGGAGTGGAGTCGTTTGCGGGAGGAGGAGATTCGCCAGGCGATGGGAGGGAGTTTCTGGCGAACGATGAGGCGCGTTGCTATGGATGCCAAACTTCCGTTGAACAAACGGTTGCGGGCCATCCGGCTTTTGGGGCCGCGATTCGGTTCTCTGCCGACGGATTTTCTGAAGGCGTTGTCCGCAGATGCCTCGCCTGAAATTCGCGGTCAGGCGGCGTGGCTGATGGGGATTCGGACGAGAGAAGCTGAAATGCCGCTGCTTTTGAATCTGTTGACCGACAAAGACTCCTTCGTCCGTCGCCGCGCGGCAGAGGCATTGAACCGGTTTTACTCGTCCCAGGCGATGTCAGCGCTGGTCGAACGGCTTGGAGACACGAATCGGTTGGTGCGTTTTGTGGCAATGACCGCGCTTGCTCATTATCCGACAAGCGAATGGTTCGAGCGGGCAGCGGCGAAATCGAATCCGCAGATTCGACTGCGCGCGCTGGTCGCGAGTTTGATTCGCCGCGAGCCGCCGCTCGATGAAACCATTCGCCGCGTGGTGAAGTCGCTGCTGGGAGGGCCGAGCTCCACCTGGTCCCGAAATGAATATACGCGCCAGATAAACCAACGAGACAAGTCAGGTGCCGGGTGGACCCCGCCCCTCCCACCAGGAGAGAACCGCCTCGACCATTTGCGCGTCGTGGCTTTGTTTCGGAAGTCTCTGGAAGAGGACCACGAGCTGAAACAAAGCATCGCGGACCATTTGCTGAAGGCCTTTCCTGACGAGGAGCGCGACCTTAGGTGGGAGCAGATTAGGCTCCTCGGCGAGTATCGCGTGGTGGAAGCGTTTCCAAGGCTGCTCGCTTTACTTGAATCGGAGCGCGACGAGGTGACGCAGTTCCACGTCGCCCAGGCGATTTCCAAACTCGGCAGCGGCTGGACCGCGGCCGAGGAGGAGCGGCTGCTGAACTGGATGCTCGCCACGCAGAAAGGATGGTTCGCTCAATTCGACGGCAAAGGCGTCGAGTTCCCAGCGTTCCTGCAATCAGTGCTGGCTGATCTCGGCAAACACCACCGGACGAGTCTGCTCCACCATCTCGCGCAGGTGGAGCTTAGCAGTCTGCTGGGCAGCGTGGCCATCGATTTGGTTGCCGGCTCACCGGCTCCTCAGGACAACTTGCTTGTCCTTTATCGCAACACCGACAAGCCCGCAGCGAGAGTAAAAATCATCAGCGCGCTGAAGACTGTGCCGAATAAGGATGTGAGCGCTTTTCTGCGCGAGGAATATCGGCGTTCATCAGAGCCGAGGTTACGCGGCGCGATCCTGCAAAGCCTGGCGG
The DNA here is from genome assembly GCA_003218935.1 of Verrucomicrobiota bacterium. Lineage (GTDB taxonomy): Bacteria > Verrucomicrobiota > Verrucomicrobiia > Limisphaerales > AV2 > AV2. Next base: position 2,053 of record QHPA01000057.1, on the reverse strand, counting down.
CGCAACCGGTCGAATCAGACAACCTTCCGTTGTTGCTTGAAGGATTGCGTCATCAGGAGACCGATGTCGTGGGCGCCTGCGCCGGCGCGGTGGTTCAATACAGACCGGAGTTGGAGGAGTCGCTTGCGAACGCGTTGCTCAGCCGGCTGGCAGAGCGGCGGTCTTTGTTTTTTGCGATGGACAATGCGCTCGTCACACTGAGCGGAGTGCAGCGGCCTGGTTTCACTCCGCAGCCGGAACCGGGCGAACGACTGGAGGAATCAACACGCACCGCGGCAGTTGATTTCTGGAAGCATTGGTATGAACAGCGGTTCCAGAAGAAATTCACGCCGACGCTTTCGACGCCGGGCGCCGAGCAGAGCGACGAGGAGATCTACAAGTTTATCCTGAACGCTGAATCGAAAGGCGGTAACGCGATTCGCGGTGCGAAGGTTTACGAGACTGCTCAGTGCAACACCTGTCACGGTGGCGGTGTGACGCCGGGAGGGGAGGGGCGCATATTCGGACCGGACTTGTCAGGTGTGACGCGACGCCTTTCGCGGGCGGAACTGGCCGAGGCCATGGTTTATCCCTCCAGGCAAGTGGCTGACCGCTTCAAAGCGTTCGGGATCGAGTTGAAGGATTCAACTTTGCTGACGGGTTTCATCACCGAACAAAACGACGATACAATTACTTTGGCCGACCGGGAGCAGGTGCACCGCATTCCACGGAGCGGGATTCGCTCGATTACTCCCCAGTCCACGTCGCTCATGCCCGAGCGTCTTTTGAATCGCTTGAGTCTGGAGGAAATCCGTGACCTTCTGGCGTTTCTCGAAGAGGGGACGCTCTCGGCGCCTGGCGTCGGCCGGGAGGGAAAATGACCCCAATGGGAAGGACGGCCGATTTGTTCTCTCGCGCCGGCGCTCAATCCGAACGATTCGGCGGGTTGGACAGGTCACCCGCATGAAATCACGACAGCCTGTAGCCACCGACATGAGGAGGTGGACCTTCGTGATCCCCATTTCCATCCGCCTCCTTAGGTCGGCGGCTACGCGGGCTGTGAAATATACAGCCAGCGTTGACATTAAAATTTTGTAATGCCGGCGAAAGGTTCGTGCAAGAGCACCTGATCAATATTGGGAGCGTGAATTGCGGAGTTCAGGTGAACTCCTCGTATTGGACTGGCAATGAACACGGAGTGGTAACGCGAACAAAACAGGTGACGGAGGACGGGCCGCCTGGCGGAGAAGCAGGGACGGGCCGAGCCTCACGAACCAAAATTTAGAAAGGATATGCTATGAAAATCACACTGAAGAAAAGTCTGATCATCGCGCTGCTGGTGGCGTGCGGCGCCATTGGTTGGGTCGCCGCCAGCGGCAGGTTTGACCGATCCGAAAACAGGCGCCCGACGGTCTCCGTCGCGGTAAACGATTCGCCGCTGGAGCGGCAAACGAAGTTCACCTCCAGTTTTTCGCCGGTGGTGAAAAAGGTCGCGCCCAGCGTCGTCAACATTTTCACGACGAAAACGGTGAGAAACCCCATGCCGGAGGTCACGCCGTTTTTCGACGACCCGTTCTTCCGGCGGTTTTTCGGCTCGCCGTTCGGAGATGATGGCGGACGTCGCCAACCCCGCACGTTCAAGGAGCGCAGCCTCGGTTCCGGTGTCATCGTGACGAAGGACGGTTACATCCTCACCAACAACCACGTGGTGGACGGCGCGGACGAGATCAAGGTGGCGCGGGACAAAGACAAGAAGCAATTCACGGCCAAAGTGATCGGTCGCGATCCCAGGACGGATATCGCGGTGCTGAAGATCGACGCGAAGGACCTGCCCTTTATCACATTTGCCGACAGCGACAAGATTGAAGTGGGCGATGTCGTGCTGGCGCTTGGCAATCCGTTCGGCATCGGACAGACGGTCACGATGGGCATCGTGAGCGCCACCGGCCGCGGCGGCATGGGCATTGAGGATTATGAGGACTTTATTCAGACCGACGCAGCGATCAATCCGGGCAATTCCGGCGGCGCGCTGGTGGACGCCGAAGGTCGGCTGGTCGGACTTAACACCGCGATT
>QHPA01000056.1 GCA_003218935.1 Verrucomicrobiota bacterium | reverse complement strand
CGACCTTCAAAACGCGACGAGAGAAAGTTATGGCCAACCATCGAGGCAAGCCTTCCTTTGCTCGCGAGCCAAGCCAAATGGTGAAAAATTTTGTGAATGCGGAGCGGTTGTTCCTTCGTCAGACAACCGATGCCTCAGCCTGCGCAAAAATTCATTTGGTTGTTTTGTCTCGCGTTCATGGGGTTTTTGGCAGGCAGGGCCGAGGACGCGCAGAAGGTCACTTTCCACGTTCAACTCATTCGGGGAGCAGACTCGGACAAACCGGATGACCCGAGTTGGAAGGCCATCGGGCCGAAATTGAACAAAAATCTGCGGACGGTGTTCCGCTGGACGAATTACTGGGAAGTGAAACGCGAGTCGGCGACGCTTGCGAAGGGCAAGGTGGCCAAACTCCGGCTGACGCCCGAACGCACGGTGGAAATCAAATTGCTCGACCCGCCCAATACGCAAATCCGCCTGTTTCACAACGGCGGGTTGACGCGCTGCTCCCACCAGCCTATCCGCCAACACATGACCATCCTCGGTGGCGATTCCAAGAGCGGAGACCCCTGGTTCGTCGTCGTCCGCAGGGACAAGCCGCTGGATGCGGATTGAATAATCCTTCACAAAAAACCGCTGCCATGCTTGGATCAATTCGTGACCCATCCCGCACAGGACAGACCCGGCCGTGCATGTGGAGTGTGCGCTGACGGTTTTTCCCGGTCCGGGCGGCGACAACCTGACGTGTCCAGGAGGCTCTGATCATGATGCCAGTGAAGATTCTCTGCGGCTGTGGACAGAAGTACGCCTTCGACATCGAACCGGCTGAGGGCCGTATGCCGGCGCCGGTGCAATGCCCGGTTTGCGGCGCCGACGGCACTGCTGCTGCCGATTCCATTATCGCCCAGGCGCTCGCCGTCCAGGGCGCGGCGCCCGGAGTTGCCCGGTTGAGGGCGACGCCCGCGCCGGCAGCCGTCGCGCCTCCTGCGCCCGCGCCACCGTCGCCCGCCGCCGCGGCGCGCGCGGTGGCCCGGCCTCAGCAGGAATGGGGACCGGGTGGCCAAGGGGACACCTGGAAATGGTGGTATTACATTCTGGCTGGGGTATGCCTCGGCGGCTACGACATTTGGCGGACGGTCGAGACGGGAAGAATCAAGTATCTCGGCGGTCTGTTCCTTGCCGTGTTCCTTGTCGCAATCGGCGTCTGGGACTTTCAGCGCAAGCGCAAGAAACGGGCGGGAAACTGAGGGTTGAAATTCTGTCTTCGCGCGGCGGCAGAAATCGAGGAGCCAAGCTTTTCTGCCGGCGTCACCCTCCCGCGACAATCTTGACGATTTCCAACCGATCGCCGGCGTGGAGTTGCCGCCTGGAAAATTCCGACGGCGCAACCGCCTCGCCGTTGTGCTCCACCACGACGTTGCGCGGCAAAAGTTCTTGCGCGACCAGAAACTCCTCGATGGAGCAGGGGAGCCTGGTCGCCACTGGCTTGCCGTTGGCGGTGACGAAAGATTGATTCACCGGTGAGGATACGAGGTGCTCATCGTTACATCGTCGTTGTCGCCGAAAATCCTGTTCACTCCGGCGGACTGAATTGTGACCCGGTTAGTGGACACGATGATGATTCTGTAGGGTGTTCTCCACGGGTCAACAAATTCCCCGGCGCTATTCGTGGATCGTTCTGGAATATTAAGAAAGACCTTCTTCTTTGGATTGTTGCCCACCAGAGCTTGTAATATCTCGGACGAACTTCCGGGCGGATACTGGTCGTATTCGGCTTCGTAATACTGCAATGCACCCAGGAGGCTTCGCATCTCGATCTTAACAAGGGGTACACCTTTTTCTCGGTGTCCCCATCGCGGCATTAGAATGGGAACAGCCAGGATTATGATCAACCCGACGAGAACGCAGATCAAAACCGTTTTCGTAAGGTTCATACTCAGCGGTCTCCATTTGGTCACGCCGTCAACGCCGCGCGCTTCGCTCAATCATTTTCGCCGAACATCGAAGCTCGCAAGCGCCGGAAATTGGACGTTCGATGTTCGATGTTGAACGTTCGATGTTTTTGTTTTCACGCCGTCAGCGCCGCATCCCAATCCTTCCAGACCGGTTCGTACCCGAGACGGCGGATGCGGTCGGCGACTTCCCGCGGCGAGCGTTCGTCGGCGATGTCGAATTGCCCGGTCGCGTGCGTCGCGAGATTTTGGTGGGGCGAGGCTGCCGACGAGCCGGCTCGCGAGGACGCTCGCCCCACCGAGCTTGGTGCCGCCCATTCGCTCGCGCCCAGTTCGACGATTCGCCCGCGCACGGTTTGGTGCAGGTGTTCCTTGCCCGCGCTGGTGTAGCCGCCCGGCTCGGTGTGGCTGCCGGCGCTCATCAGCGTGATGCCAAGCGGAATCAAACCGTCGCGCAGCTTCGCCGGCTCGCGGGTGGAAAGCACGAGACCGGCATCGGGAAACATCAGGCGGAAGGCGCAGACCAGTTGCACCAGCTCGCGGTCGGTCATGTGCGTGAGGGGCTCGAATTCGCCGGCGCACGGGCGCAGTCTCGGCAGCGAGATCGTGAGCTGCGCCTTCCAGCAGTTGCGCAGCAGATAATCCGCGTGTGCGGCGACGGCGAGCGCTTCAAGGCGCCAATCCGCCAGGCCGAACAGCGCGCCGATGCCGAGTCGCCGGAAGCTGGCGGCGTAGGCGCGCTCCGGTGTTTCCATTCGCCACTCAAAATTGCGCTTCGGTCCGGCGGCGTGCATTTCGGCATACACCGCGCGGTCGTAAGTTTCCTGATAAACCACCAGTCCGTCCGCGCCGGCGAGGACAATCGGGCGATAATCCCCGGTTTCCATGGGCCCGACTTCGAGTGAGATGCTGGGAATTTCGTCGTGCAACGCGCGGACGCAATCGGTCAGGTATTCCTTCGACACGAACTTCGGATGTTCGCCGGCGACGAGCAGGACGTTGCGAAAGCCATGTTCCTTGAGCGCGCGCGCTTCGCGCAGAACTTCATCCACTGTGAGCGTCACGCGGAGGATGGGGTTGTCGCGCGAGAAGCCGCAATATCTGCAGTTGTTGATGCACTCGTTGGAGACGTACAGCGGCGCGAAGAGTCGAATGACTTTGCCGAACCGTTGTTGCGTGACCAGCGCCTCGCGAACATCGGCCGTCGTGGCGGACAAAGAACGTTTCCGCAAAGCCTCCAACGGCAGCGCGTTGAACTCCGCGACAAAACTCATGGAATTACCGTATCAGAAGCGGCGGCGCCGGCAAGGGGCGAACCGCGGGTCTTTCGACAAGTGACCTTGGATTCCCTTGCGCGAAGAGACGAAGCGCCGGATTTGGCTCAGGCTCGGAGGGCAGCGAATGAGGGAGAAGAGAGCGCTGGGACAGAACAATCGTTCAGTACGCTGAGCCGAAGAGTTTGCTCAACTTGCACTTGAACCCGCGCAACACATCGCCGCCGGCGAGCACATCGTTTGGGCGAGTCAGCTTGGCCAGGTTGTCGGGAGAATGAACGGTCACTTCGCGCTTTTTCCAATCAACCACCCACGCCAGCCGCGTGTCGTGTTGGAAGTAATGGTCGAGCTTTTCGTTGATGTGCTTCATGCGGTCGCTTGGAGATATGACCTCCACCACCAGGTCAGGCGCGCCGTAAAGGAATTTGTCCGGCGCGATGAGGATTTTCTTCAACCTGGCCTTGCTCACAAACGCGACGTCAGGCGAGAGCAGGACGTCGTCCGAGAGGCGAAAACCGGTGCTGGAGTCATAGACTTGGCCGAGCCTGTAACGATGGACATAGGTGCCCATCAAAATCACGATATTCACGCACACACTGCCGTGGCTGGCAATGACTGGGCTCATAAGCAGTTTCCCTTCGAGCAGTTCGTATTTCCTGCCATCGTTCGGCAGCGCCATAAACTCCTCGTCGGTCCAATGACTTTTCGTGCTGAAGTACACCATGGCAGTTTCCATAACGGTGTCAGACTATACCAACGCAAAGAAGACGCAACCCGGAAGACCGCAGGTTTTGACTTTGCCAACAGCTTCCTCTAACTTCGCCGCGCCATCAACGTTCTCCACCACACTGACAAAGCGTTTGCCGGCAAACTGCGCGCGTTGACGACGCAAAGCAGCCTGTTTGACCCGGTGATCGAGGAGCGGACGCGGGTCATTCTTCAGGACGTTTACACCCGCGGCGACGCGGCGTTGCTCGAACTGGCCGAGCGGTTTGACGGCGCGAAGTTGTCCGTACACCAATTGGCGGTAACCAAGGCGGAATTGCTCGCCGCCTCACTGCGCGCCGATAAACCTCTGCGGGCTGCCGTCGAGGCCACGCGCAACAACGTCGAGTTCTTCAGCCGCAAATCGCTGCGCAGAAACTGGTCGGCGAAAAACGCGCAAGGGGCAAAGGTCGGCGAGAAATTCGATCCGTTTCAACGCGTCGGCGTTTACATCCCGGGCGGCACTGCGCCGCTGGTTTCGACCGCGCTGATGACAGTGACGCTGGCGAAGGTCGCGGGCTGTCCGGAAATCGTCGTTTGCACGCCGTGCGACAAGGACGGCGGCATCAATCCCGCGTTGCTCTACGCGGCGCGGGCGGCTGGCGCGACGGAGATTTATCGCGCGGGCGGCGCACAGGCAATCGCGGCGATGACGTACGGGACGGCGACCATTCGCCATGTGCAAAAGATTTTTGGCCCGGGCAACGCCTACGTGGTGGCGGCGAAACGGCTTCTGTTTGGGCACGTGGCGATTGATCTTCTGCCCGGCCCGAGCGAAGTGCTGGTGCTGGCGGACGACACGGCGACGGCAAAGTTCGTCGCCGCCGATTTGCTGGCGCAGGCCGAGCATGGCTCGGGTTACGAGCGGGTCTGGCTGGTGACGACTTCCGGTCCGCTGCTGCGAGAGGTGGAGCGGGGGATTGAGCGGCAGTTGCCGAAACTGTCACGGCGCGAGTTCATCGCGAAAGCACTGGCAAACAACGGGTGGTTGATTCATGTGAAGACGTTGGAGCAGGGGATCGACCTGGTGAACCAGCTCGCGCCGGAACATTGCGAGATCATGACGCGCGGCGCGGCGAGAGTCGCGCAACGGATCGTGACGGCGGGCGCGATCTTCCTCGGCCCATATTCGCCGACGGTGTTGGGCGATTACGTGGCCGGTCCGAGCCACGAACTGCCGACCGGCGGCGCGGGCGTGTCGTTCGCCGGCCTGACCGCTGACCAGTTTCAACGCCGCACCAGCGTGGTGGAATACAATCTCGCCGCGCTCAAGAAATCGTTGCCGACGGTGAGGAAGTTTGCCGAGGTCGAGGGACTGGATGGACACGGAAGATCGGCTGAAATTCGGGATCAATAGTCAGTTGAGGGGCAAGAATCGTGCGAGGGAAGTTTGCTATAGTCAGTCTTCTAATTGTTATCGGCCTAATGCTGTGGTCGTTCTGGCCTGGGCCAACTTACGATCCTGAACGCGTGCATCCCCGCTTGCGAGCACTTCAGCAACCTTACCAAAGCGTCAAAGCCGTTTATTATATGGACGGCGGCAGCATTGGCATCGAGATTGTGGATCGTGGAGGCAGTCGTGAGCAGTTCGCGTTGCCGCACCACTTGGGTGACACCAACCGCTACACGAAGGTATTTGTCGGCGCGTTGTATGATCGAAAGCCCGGCGCGGAAGAGATTTCCGATCCGGAGCACACAAAGAGAATGCTAATAGAGATTTTGCGGAAAACGCCGAATCGGGATGCTTGGGCCGACTTTTGTCTGATGTCGCTTCGTCACCGGCCAATAGACTTCGTTACTTGTCTCTTCCATAAATGGAAAGGACGCTACGATTAACGAAGCGGCTCGCCAGAGAATCTGAAAAAGTCGTGGTTATAGAGAATGAAAAAGCCTGGCGTTTCTCTGATTCGCCCGCTCGTGCGCGACTTGCACGCCTGCGTCCCCGGCGAGCAGCCGAAGATCAAAGGGTTGATCAAGCTCAACACGAACGAAAATTCATTCCCGCCATCGCCGACATAAATGCTGCACTTTCCTTGTCAAAGCCTCCCTGCCTCGGCTAAACTGTTAGCATGAAATTAAAGCTGACCGCCGTTTACCGCCGCTTCCCTGAAGGTTACGCCGCGTTTGTCGAGGAGTTGCCGGGCGCCAACACGCAGGGCGCCACTCTGGAAGAAGCGCGGGCTAATCTGGCGGAAGCCCTCGTGATGGTACTGGAAGCCAATCGCGAGCTGGCTGAGGAAGAGTTGCGCGGTCAGGAGGTCATCCGCGAGCCGCTGTCGCTGGGCGCGGCATGAAGCGGCGGGATCTCATCCGCCATCTGGAACGTCACGGCTGCGAGTTCCTTCGTGAGGGTGGCAACCACACGATCTACGTAAATCGCGCGAAGAGGAAGGTTTCGGCAGTCCCACGTCATCGCGAAATCATTGAGTTCACCGCCCGGAAGATTTGCAAGGATTTGGAGGTTTCACCGCCTTGAGACGCGCCAGTCCGCTCACTATGCCAAGGACAATTCCGCATTCCGCGCTCCGCACTCCGCGTTCGTTGGTTCGCCCGCTCGTCCGCGTATTGCACGCCTATGTCCCCGGCGAACAGCCGAAGATCAAAGGGTTGGTCAAACCCAACACGAACGAGAATCCCTATCCGCCGTCGCCCAAAGTGTTGCAGGCGGT
>QHPA01000055.1 GCA_003218935.1 Verrucomicrobiota bacterium | reverse complement strand
ATGGTCGAATTCGACGGCCAACCGGTGGCGAGCATCGACGCGCTGCACAAGCTGCTGACGGGCGCAAAAGTGGGCGGGAAGTCGCGGTTGAGCGTAATTCGGCGGACGGAGAGGATTGAACTGGACATCGTTCCGGAGGAGTCGCGAACGAAGGCGGCGTAGCGCCGGTATCTTTGCCTGCTCCTTTGTATCGAAGTCAATGTTGTCAAACGCGACCGGGAAAGTCCTGCTGTTCGACCTGAACTAAGTGGTCTATTTCATAAATAGACGACTAAGCCTTGACAGGATCGGGAGCGGTGCGGTCAACTCAGCGCGGCCAACCTCAACCTGGAGATACCATGCTCAAGAAGATCCTCGCTCCCGAACAAAACTCTGTGCTGACGGACCTTGCCCTGTTTGCATTGCGGCTGTGGCTCGGTCTGACGATTTTTCTCAATCACGGCCTCGCGAAGCTGAAAGGCTTCTCCGAGATGGCGCCTCAATTCCCCGACCCGATCGGCCTGGGCCATTCGGTCAGCCTTGGCCTCGCGGCGTTCGCTGAGGTCTTCTGCGCAGCGCTGCTGGCCGTCGGATTGGTTACGCGCCTGGCTGCGCTCATTCTGGCGATCAATCTCGGCGTCGCGTTTTTCTTCGTGCACCAACTGACGCTCAGCGGCGAACACAGCGGCGAACTTGCTTTCATTTATCTGGCGGGGTTCTTTGCCCTGTTTCTCGCGGGCGGAGGGCGTTTCTCGGTGGATAAGGCCGTTTTCGGGAAGTCCAACTAGCGTAACGTCTTCGGCAGCCCCGAAAGAGTTGTCGGAACCACGAAGACGAAGACACAGGCGACGCGGGGCAGTGACTTCGAGCATCGAACGTCTCGGTCAGCCACCGTGACGCATGGTTCTTTTCATTGCGCCTCACGCCGGTCACAATCAATCGCGAAATTATGAAACGAACAGCATCAGCGGTCTGGCGCGGCGGGTTGAAGGAAGGCAAAGGAACCCTCTCGACACAGAGCGGTGTCCTCGCCGAAACGCAGTATTCATTCAGCACGCGCTTTGAAAACGGGCGCGGCACGAATCCGGAGGAGTTGATTGCAGCGGCGCACGCCGGTTGCTTTTCGATGGCGCTGTCGGCCGAGTTGGGCCAGGGCGGTCTGACTCCGGACTCGATTGCGACGGCCGCCGCCTTGACGATGGAGCGGCTCGAAGCAGGCTGGACCGTCACGGAGATCCATCTGGACGTGGTGGCGAAGGTTCCAGGCGCAGACCGCGCCCGATTCGAGGCCGCCGCGCAAACGGCGAAGGCCGGCTGTCCCATCTCGCGCTTGTTGAACGCGAAGATTACGATGGCCGCAAAACTCGAAGGTTGATTCATCAGCCGGAATTACCCGGAAATGTCAGCCTGGAGTCCACTGCGCCATCCCGTTTTCCGCGCGCTTTGGTTGGTCACGATCATTTCGAACGTCGGCACGTGGATGCAAAACGTCGCTGCGGCGTGGTTGATGACGTCGCTGTCGCAGTCGTTGGTCATGGTCGCGCTCGTGCAGACGGCGACGAGCTTGCCGGTGTTCTTTCTCGCGCTGCCCGCCGGGGCGCTGGCCGATGTGGTGGACCGCCGGCGCCTGCTGCTCCTCACGCAAAGCTGGATGCTGCTGATGGCCATGATGCTCGGCGCGCTTACGTTGCTCAATCTGACGACGCCATGGACGTTGTTGTTACTCACGTTTTCGCTTGGCGTCGGCGCGGCCACCAACGCACCCGCGTGGCAGTCGTGCATCCCGGAGCTGGTGCCGAGAGAGGATTTGGCCGGCGCCGTGGCGCTCGGCAGTGTGGGGTTCAACATCGCCCGCGCTGTGGGGCCGGCGCTGGGCGGTCTGGTCATCGCGGCCACTGGTCCCGGCGGCGCGTTTGTGCTTAATGCGATTTCCTTCGTCGGCGTCCTGGCGGTGCTTTATCGCTGGCAACACACACGGGAACAAAACGCCCTGCCCGCCGAGCGATTCGTCGGCGCCATCCGCGCCGGCTTACGTTATGCGCGTCACGCGCCCGAATTGCAGGCGGTGCTGGTCCGGGCCGGCGCTTTCATTCTGTGCGGCGCCGCGCTGTGGGCGTTGCTGCCGCTGCGCTCGAAGAACGAACTGGGATACGGCGCGACCGGTTACGGAGCTTTACTCGGTTGCCTCGGAGCCGGCGCCCTGATCGGCGCGGGCGTTCTGCCGGCCTTGCGCAGCCGGCTGGCCAATGACACGATGATTTCCTGCACGAGCCTGCTGTTCGGCGTGGCGACGCTCGGGCTGGCGTTCCTCAACAACTTTTTCCTCCTCTGCGGCGCGATGCTCATCGGCGGGCTCGCGTGGATGACGGTCATGTCCAGTTTCAACGTTGCGGCGATGACGACGGCGCCAGCCTGGGTGAAATCCCGCTCTCTGGGCATGTATCAACTGGTCTTCCAAGGCGGACTGGCCATCGGCAGCGCCTGGTGGGGATTTGTGGCGACACACGCGGGTCTGACGGTTGCCCTGACCGGCGCGGCGTCGGGGCTGGTGCTCGGCCTCATCGCCGTCAAGCGCTTTCCGCTCGCCGCAGTGGAGCTGGAGAACCTGGAACCGTCGCTGCACTGGGCGGAACCGGTCGTCGCGCGGGAGGTCGAGCCGGATCGCGGCCCGGTCGTGGTGACAGTCGAATACCGGATCGATCCCTCACGGGCGCAGGAGTTCGTCGCGGCCATGCAACCCGTGCGGGAGTTTTGCCTGCGCGACGGCGCGATTCAGTGGCATTTGCTCAACGACACGTCCGATGCCTCACGCTACGTGGAATACTTCGTCGTCGAGTCGTGGGCGGAGCATCTCCGGCAACACGAACGGGGCACCGTCGCCGACCGCGCGGTGCAGGATTACGCCCGCTCCTTTCATGTCGGCGCGCAACCGCCCTTGATCTCCCATTTCATCGCGGAGAATGTCGTCAACCCGCGCACGAAAACTGGAGCATGATTTTAATTAAAAACGCCATGAAAAATTTCTTGCGCTTTTGTTCAATAACTCCTTTGTTCTTTCGTCATAAGCCTTGTGACCGGAACTTCGCGTATGAACAGGATCATTCTGAAATCGGCTCGGACGCTTTTTATCCTCGCGCTGCTGTCTGTTCGCGCGCCGGGCGCCGACACCTCTTCGGAAGCGCCCGTGTTCAAAGATAAGAATCTGGAGAAAGCCGTGCGCAAATTCGTCTTCGACAAGCGCGACAATGACAAACCGATTGTCGAAACCGACGTGATCAATCTCTCGACCATCCAGGGCGTCGGCA
>QHPA01000254.1 GCA_003218935.1 Verrucomicrobiota bacterium | reverse complement strand
GGTCGGAGGCGCGCGCATGGTCGATGCGCACCCCCACCTGCACGTCCGCCACGGAACGGTTGTTGGTCACCACAATCGAGGAGTTCGTGATCGCATCGTCCAGCAAAACCGCAGAGTTGGTCGGCAGATAAGCTTGCGACAGGAGCGCCGCCGGGTTTTCGTCGATGCTCGCCGCGATATGGAAATCCACGGTAAAGGCGTTGGGATTGAATACGCCGATGAAATAGCGCCCTGCGTTCAGCGGCGGCACGTCGCCCAAACCGATCGAGAGCGAACCGCCGGGCGGATTGATGAGCGCAAATTTGTCGTAGTCCGTCGTGGTCGGGGGTTGGTCCCGTTTGATGTAAAGATTCAGCGGCGCGGAGACGGCGGAAAGAAAAACGGTCAGCTTCGTGGCATCCAAGGGCACCTCAATGGGGAAATAGAGCCACTGATTGGCCAGCACGGAAACGTCCACCCCCACGCCGGAGAGCAGACGCTCGGGCTGGACATGGATGCTCAGCCCATCCACTCGCCCGGTGCCGCTATGCGCGTTGTCGCTCATCGTCAGCAGCCAGGCGCCGGCCGTCGTCCCGCCCACAAAATTGTTCAAGCTGCCCGGACCGTCGGTGGGCCGACTCAGCAATAACTGCCCGTTGCCGCTGTCGTCATACGTCAACGGGAAAACCGTGTTGGTCGTGCCTTCAAAACGGGTGTGATTGTTCAGCACCGCGAACTGGTCGCCGTGACTCAAATTGCCGAATAAATCGCCGATCGATTGGTGCGTCAGGTTCAGGTTCACCGTGACACTCCCGATGGCCACCGGCGGTAGTGGATCCACGGCGAACATCAGCACCGCGCCCGGCGCGTCGGGCGTGCCGTCGGGGATTTCCACGCTGAAGGGCATCCCGCGCAGCGTGCGGTTGCCATTCGGGTCTTGCGCCGAAAACGGTACGTCGGTGGACAAACCTACAATCCCGAACTCCGCGCCTTGCTGGTCCTCCGATTTCACGCCGATGTAATAAATCTGGTCCAGGCCCACGGCCGCGTTGGTGAAAAGGATGACTTCGTTGCCGCCGCGATTGGTGGATTTGTAAGCGTTGGCGATCACCGCGGCATCAAGCTCGATCAGCGCGGCATTGGTCGAGACGTACAGGTCTATGTCCGCGTCCAGATTGCGCGGGCGCGCGAGGTCCGGCGGCAGGAAGGTGATGAACGCCACGTTGCTGCCATTGGTCAGACCGCTGAGGTTGTTCGTGAAAAACGCGTTCGTGAACGCGTAAAAGCGCCACTGGTTGGTTTCCCCGTCGGCCGAGGGGGCCAGTTGGAAGTTGGCTCCCACGCGCTGCTTCAACAACGGCACGCCGTTGGTCAGCCCGATCAGCCCCGCCCGCGGGATGACGCCGTCGCCGGCCCGCGTCAACGAATCAAAAGCCCCGGCCACCTCCCCGTTTCCGGAGGCAACGACCAGCGCATAATCCTGCACCACGTCGTTCGTGTTCGCAGTGACCGCGTTGACATTGACCCGGCGCCCCGCCACGGTGATCGAATAATTCGTTCCGAGCGCGGGCTGGAGGAAAACGTTTTCGACGTTGTTGACGAAATCAGCAAGCGCGTTGGTGTCGCCGGGCTGATTGAAATCAGAGCCCGCCGATATGTTATTGCCCAGGAACACCTGGCCGCTGTCCAGGTTGCTGACGATCAAATCCAGGTCGTTGACCAGCTTCACCCCGGCGCCGGGATTTCCGGGCGGATCGGTCCAGACCAGCGTCACCCGCAACGGGACGAACCGCGCATCGGTGGACAGCGCCAGATTCCAGGTGTGCCGTTGGCCGCTCGCCAGGGCATTGGTCGGGCTTTGATCGAAGAACCGCACCGGCCAGCTCGTCTCGTCCGTCGCGTTGGTCAGGGCCGCGGGCAGACTGTTCGTCAGATTGACCAGGCCCCACCCTTGAAAATTGATCGCATTGCTGACACTCAAGTCGTAATTCGCGTTCACCGAGCGCGCCCCGTTGATCAACAGCGCCTTCATCAGCGCCGGACTGAATCCGCGCTGCAGTTTTTGTTCGAAAAATTCCTGCATCAGCGCCAGCACCCCGCTGACGCCCGGCGCCGCCATGCTCGTGCCCGTGTCGTAGCGATAATTCGGACCCAGGTCCGGCACGAACGGGTTGAGATTGTTCGGATCCATGTTCTGCGAGCGGGTGGAGACGACAAACGTGCCGGGCGCCACCACGTCCGGCTTGAAGCGCCCGAAGTCCCCTTCGGTCCCGATGCCGACATTGCCGCGGCTGGAAAACGAAGCCACCTCATTGTCGCTGTCCGTGAAGCCAAGGAACAACTGGTTGGTCTCCCCGTTGATGACCGATTCGTTGGTGATGTTGCGCGAGCTTTCAATCGCCCCCACTGTGATCACGTTCTTGGCCGTCGCCGGGGCCAGGATGCTGTCCGGTTCGCCCACCGTTCCGTTGGTGCTGCCGAAACCGCTGTTCCCGGCCGCGAACACGTACAGGATCGGCTGCGAACCTGGCCGCTCGGGTATCGCGTCCCGCACCGCCGCGTCATAACTGGCGCAGGCAGCATCGTACTCAAAGGCGTTCACGTAAGTCCAACTGTTGTTGGAAATGACCGCGTTGGTCCGCCCCAGAGCGATAAAATTGTTCGATGCCGCCGTCTCCTGCAGATACGTGTCGGAAATCAGCGGCCCGATCCGCAGATCAATCGGCAAGACAAACAGACTGGCCGCCGGCGCCATGCCCCGGAAGTCCGCGTTGGTAACCGAACCGGAGGGCGGCTTGCCAGTGGAGTCCCGCGCCGTGTCGGACTGAACGCCGTTGCCGATCAGCGTACCCGCCACATGCGTACCGTGGCCTTCCACGTCCACCAGCGTGAAGCTATTGGTGTCCGTCGTGAACACCCGCCCGACCAGACCCACATTGGTCGCATCCACCCCGCTGTCGTTGATATTCAGCATCACGTTGGTCCCCGTCAGGTCCAGATAATTTGTCGGCGCAACCGGGTCCGCGGACACCTGGAGTCGCACGCGCGATCGATCGTTCAACAACCCACGCCCGCTCGCGTATTCGATGCGCTGCACCCCCCGCAACTGCGCCAGCTCCACCAGACTGTCCGGCGGTGCCTCGATCGTCAGCAACGGGCCGAAGGGCGTCCGTTCTTCCCCGATCACGGCCGCGCCCAAATCGCGTAAAGCCCCCGACACCTCCTCCTTTGCTCCCGCAAAGAGCGTCACATTCAGCGGGCTGTTCGGCGGCACCGACTGTTTCTCCACCGCCAGCGCCAGCAACGGCTGCGCCAGCTTGTAGTACGGCTCATACGCCAACACCGCCTGCATCCCGGACAAACCGGCCAGTTGACTCGCCCCCGCCGCTGACACACGCACCAACGCCGCGTTGTTCGGAATGTAGGATACAAACTCCGCTCCAGCCTCGCGCAACGAGCCGTAAAATGCGTTGTCCAGCGCATGGCGCGATTGCACCAGGTAACTTCCGGGCTCCCCTTTGGCCCGCAGATGCTCCGGCACCTCCACCGGCCTTTGGCTCCCCGTTTCTATAAAAGCATTGTCCAACAAAATGGCCGTGTCGCTGCGGCCCAGCTTGCTGAGCGGCTGCTCCGTGTTGCTCAGCCGATAAGGAAAACGACCCTGCGCGCCGCTCGCCGATGGCTTTGTCTCCACTCCTCCAGTGGCCTGATTGCCGCCGCTTACGCTCCCGGCCTTGCCGGTCGTGGCACTCGGATTGGTCCCCCCGGCGGCTCCCTGAACCAGCCCGTTCGCCAGAGGACCTGCCTTTCGCGCCGCAGCGGAACCGCCCCCCGCCTGGCGCCTCGCCCTTTCTTCCTCCCCCTTCAACCAGAACCACACCGCCGCCACAAAAAAAAGCATGCTCAACAAATACCAAAAACGACTGTTCAAACGCATAAGGAGAGATCAATCGGCGGGCAATACGTTGTAGCTCTCGACCACTGCTTTGTATATTCTCGACCTGGGATTTTCGATGCGCACCGCGGTTTTCGTGACGACTTCACCAGTCACCTGATAATTCG
Organism: Verrucomicrobiota bacterium; assembly: GCA_003218935.1. Lineage (GTDB taxonomy): Bacteria > Verrucomicrobiota > Verrucomicrobiia > Limisphaerales > AV2 > AV2. The sequence continues at coordinate 2,903 of QHPA01000254.1, read as the reverse complement.
TGCAAAGGCTGCGGTAAGGCCCCGGTGTTCTGACGATGGAGTTTTCCGCCGGCCGCAGCGATTGGCCGAACGCGTAAATCACGACGTACGGCTCGTCTTCTTTGAGCAACGACAGAATCTGCTGGGGAATGCGTTCGTAAACTTCGTCCCGAATCCCATATTGGGTTTGATCCGGCGACAGGTTCAGGTACGGCGAGTTGGTGGTCAAAGCCGGGGATGCCAACACACTGCCCAGATCCGGGAACGCCTGGTTTGGCATCTGCAACCGCGTCGCGTTGATGTTCGAGACGATATACTCCAGTTGCGCCGAGGCCGGCTCAATGAACAGGTTCGTGTAAACCAGACCGGCGCCACTCTGCGGCTTGGCTGACAGGTTTGTCAGGACCGACACTCCGCCCAGCACGGCGGACCAGGCCGCGCTGTTCGTCTGGTTGACCGACAACAATCCGCGCGCCGCGTTGTCGTTGAGCGCGGTGGTGAAGCGGCCCACGAGATGCCAATCGTTGGTCGGGTGCGAGCCAGCGCTGCCCGACCATGTGGCCCAACTGTTGGTCGGTTCAACGGACGCTTTCAAATAGACCGTCTGCCACGGCGTGCCGCGATGCACGCGGCCCAGCCAGCCGAGGTTCGGGAATTTGTTGGTGGGAAAATCCCAGTCATCGGACTGCGTGATCAACGGGTCCTTGAGCGCGAGGTCGCGGGCCGACGCATCGTCGGACGGATCCTTGCCTGGCTTGCCGCCCCAGGGACGATAACGCAAGTTCACTTTGCGGATATTGTTGTCCGGCGGACTCTGCCTGGGCAACAACGCCTGAACATTGTTCGTGTCCGTGTAGAACCGGTCGTATAAATCCTGGAGGGTGTAGTGCACCAGGGGATCGTTGACCTGCCAGGAGAGTTGTTGATCCAGTTTTCGCGTGGGCGTGAAGGGCACCTGCCAGAACATCTCGGTCGGAACGCTCTTGTCGTTTGGATAAAAGATGGGTGGCAGGCCCATGAATTTCCGAAAACCATCGATCGCCTTCTTCTTTTCATCCCCGTCGATCTGACTTTTGCTGTAGCTGTTCCAGTCGCGATCGGTCAATACATCGTTGAGGGAAACATTCAGTTGATTGGTAATTCCCCGAGTCGAATTGGGCGGCGCAGTGTACCGATTAACCGCTCCGCTGGCAATGCGGTTGGTGAGCCAAAAAATGCCGGAAAAATCCTGGCCCTCGTTATCGCCGAACGCATTTGTGGCGCCGACGAGCGCGCGGGCGATGTCCATCCCGCCGACCATGTTGCCGGGATTGACAAAATCCACCACGCGGGGCGTGTTGCTCAGGTCTTTGGCCACCAATGCGTAAACCACCCGGTTCGTGACAATCAGTTTCCAGTTTGGCACCCGAAAATCACCCCGGGCCACGTCGAACGAAATGCCGTTTTGGATCCGCCGCAGAAACGGAGCTTGAAAATGGAACTCCGAATCCGGCACGAAAAGGTCCAGGTGATCCAACGGAACCTTGAACTCCTTTGCCTGCCATGATGTATAGGCCGGATAATTCGTCGAGAATGACGTGCCAATGTTCGTGAAAGCCAGGCTCATCGGCCCGCTAAACGGCGGGTTGTTCTCGTTCGTCAGAATGAGCGAAGCCTGATTGGTCACAATCATTATGGTCAGAGGCATGGGACAGGCCTGGGTGTAGGAATTCCACGCTTCGAGCGCAAAGTAGTTTGAAATCCCGATCTCGTAGGCCTGCTGGAACGTCCTGTCCTTCCTGGCCTGCAATCTCCGCGAGACCTGCACATCGGATTGGAGCAGAAATTCATTAAAGTTCGGCAGGCCTTTCTTCGCCCCGATGACGAGCGGTATGCCGTACACGTTCACGTTTGTCTTTATGGTTCCCGGGGGGATGATGGCGTTGCGGGCGGCCTGATTATTCAAATCAAGCCACGGGTCTTTCAAAAAGTTCGTGCCGAACACCTCTTGATAACCGGCGATGAAAACACTCTTGCCATCGTTGGTGAACGATGGCCGGAAGACCGACGGCGCATAAATGATGTTCGTGCCGGTGGAGAGCTGAAAGCGGTTCGTGGTCGCGTCGCCGATGTTCGCCGCCAGTTGCAACAGGCGATGCACGCTGGCGGCGTAGTAATTCGTCGGGTAAATCGGAATCCTCGGAACCACAACGCCATTGGCGTTCGTCACCACCAGATTCGTGAACTGTGGATCGGTGAACTGTGCTGCGACCAGCAGTTGGCTCACCGCATTCGTAAAGAAGCGAAGCGGCGTCCAATTCGTGAAGCCGGCCACTGCGCTGGGGTCGATCTGCCCGGTAAGCAGGTTCACATTGTCGTAATTGAGGTTCAGCTTGTTCCGGTTCGCCGGCAGCGAATCGGTCCCCAGTTGGGACATCAGCCGATAAAAAGTATTCTGGTCGTATGTCCCCCTTCCCGCGAGCGCATTGGTCAGCCGCCGAACGAAGTTGGTGGACGTCTTGGTCGGATCAAACAACTCCTGAACGCTGGAATAGCCGTTGGTGTTGTTGGCGCCCGACCAAAGTCTCGTTGGATCATCGGAGGTGGCGACACTTCCTGTCTCAGCCGGCAGGCTGATTCCTGTCATGAGCGGCCCGTCGCTGTATTCGTTAATCTGGTCGCGTGGAAAGATATTATCGGCTCGACCACTGAAAGCTCCCCGGACCGATACCGGGCTCCTCCAGTTGGCGCCGTTTCGCACATAGCGATAGCTCAGTATGGACAGCGAATCGCTAAACGCGAATCCCCCGACTCCGCCAAGCTGCTTCGGGACGGGAGGATTGTAAGAGTAGCTGCCGGGACCACTCCAGACATTGGTGTTCAAGTCACGGAGGAAGGCCGCCAGATTGATTTCCCACGACCCGACTCCTTGGTTGCGAACATAG
>QHPA01000253.1 GCA_003218935.1 Verrucomicrobiota bacterium | reverse complement strand
GGTGGACCCGTTGCCGCCGTTGCTCAAGCCTTACGAAAGCAAGCTTTCCCGGCGCGCGATGATCGTGAAGAAAGCCCGGCCGCTGACGATCGAATGCGTCGTGCGCGGTTACCTCGCCGGATCGGGCTGGAAGGAATATCGCCAAAGCCAGACTGTTTGCGGCGTCAAATTGCCGCCACGCCTGGTTGAATCTTCGGAATTGCCGGAACCGATTTTCACACCGGCCACCAAAGCGGAAACCGGCCACGACATCAACATCTCCTTCGAGCAGGCGGCGCAGATCGTGGGCGCCGAGGTGGCGGACCGCGTGCGGGACCTGAGTCTGCAGATTTACACGGTCGCCAGGCAATACGCGCGCCAGCACGGGATCATCATCGCGGACACGAAGTTTGAATTCGGGTTGCACGAAGGAAATCTGATCCTCATTGATGAGGTGCTGACGCCGGATTCCTCGCGTTTCTGGCCCGCGGACCAATACCAGCCGGGCCGCAGCCAGCCGAGCTTCGACAAACAGTTTGTTCGCGATTACCTCGAAACGCTCGATTGGAACAAAACCCCGCCGGCGCCGGAACTGCCGCCGGAGGTGGTCGCCAGAACGCGGGACAAATACATCGAAGCTTACGAGCGGTTAACGGGGAAGACGCTGTAGTGCGGCACAAGCACCCGGCCTGTCACTGAATCTTCTGGTTGATTTCTCCGCCGGGAAAGAAACCCAACGCGGTGGACCGCGTCCCTGGCGCGTGGCGCAGTCTTTTTCGGAGACATCTTTCGGCAATCGGTCTAGCTTCGGGGATGGAATTTCCGATGCACTTCGCGCAGCCGGCGTCCGGCCACGTGCGTATAAATCTCCGTCGTCGCGATGCTCGCGTGACCAAGCAACTCCTGAATCACACGCAGGTCCGCGCCATGCTCCAGCAGGTGCGTGGCGAAACTGTGCCGCAGCATGTGGGGCGTGACGTTGCGCGAAACGCCGGCCAGGCGCACGCGCCGCTTGATCCGCAACCAGAGCGTCACGGGCGCGAACGGCGTGCCGCGCCTCGTCAGGAACACATTGCCTGGCGAACGCCCGGTAATCAGTTTGGGGCGCCCCGCTTCCAGATGACGCTGCAACGCCGCGACCGCTTTGCGGCCAACCGGGACGACGCGTTCTTTGTGTCCTTTGCCGACGACATTGATGAATCCGGCGTCCAGATGAAGTTGTTCGACACGCACGCTCCGCAGCTCGGCCAATCGCAGTCCCGAGGCGTAGGCCAGTTCCAGAACGGCCTGGTCGCAGAGCGATTCCGGCGTTTCGGGTTGAAGCGGCGTCAGCAGTTTTCGCATTTCAGCGTCCGTCAGCGCATGGGGCAGCCGTTTCCATCGACGCGGCAAGGAAAGGTTCTCGGCGATGTTCATCGGCAGGTGTCGTTCGTTCTCGCAGAACTTATAAAACGCCCGCAACGCGGCGATTTCCAGATAAACGCTCTCGCCGCTCAGTTTTCTTTGCGAGCCTTCCGGCTGATTCGCCGGCGTCCGTTCCCGCTCATGCTGGAGAAAGCTATCGAGATGCGACAGCTTCACTGCCTTCCAGTCATTCAAGCCTTGTTTTTTTGCCCAATGAACGAACTTGCCGAGCAGCGCAGCGTAGGTCTTCTGGGTGTGTCCGGACTGGCCGCGTTCGTGGCGCAGATATTGCAGAAAGTCTTCGACCAGATTTTGCATGCCAGTCCATTGATACTGAATGATCGCGGCAGCGTCGAGGGGCCAATGGCATTTGCCGCTTGCCTCGCTGGCCGCGGTTTGTCACTTATCGACCGTCACGAATGACAACGAACGAAGTGTTCTGGTACGTCGCGCACACGCGTCCCCGCTGCGAAAAGAAACTGGCGGACTACTGCCAGCGCGAGGGATTTCTTGTGACGTTGCCCTGTTACCGCGCCGTGCACAAATATCGCGGCAAAACCGTCGCATTCCAGAAGCCGCTTTTTCCCGGCTATGTATTTCTCCAATTGCTGACGCACCAGCGTCAAAAGGTTTACCAGAGCGATTACGTCGCCAACCTGCTGGACGTGCCGGACCAGGAAACGTTCGCGCAGCAGTTGGCGGACATCCTGCGCGCGCTGGAAACGGGCCTGGAGGTCCGCCTGGCGCCGCAGATTTCCGCCGGCAGTCGGGTGCGGATCAAATCCGGTCCGTTGCGCGGACTGGAAGGCTCGGTTGAACAGCGCGCGGGGACGACGCTCGTGCTCCTTCGCCTGGATTTTATCTCCCAGGCCGCCGCCGTAAAGATCGACGCGACGGAACTGGAAATTGTTTAGCCTTTGAGGCGCAGGCGCATTGCAGGATCAATGCAGGCGAAATTTGATCCACCCGGGTTGGGAATTGATTAACTGGTTTTGACGTTCAGGACCCTGTTCTCCTCTCCTTCCTCTCGGCAATAATTTGGTTCGCGAAAGTCCCGATTCGGCAAACGTCAGCCCCTCCGTTTTTGCGTCCGACATATTGCTCCCCGTTTCTGCAACTCCTTCGCGTTTAGCGCCATTTCCATTTTTTCGCAAAGGTGCGCGGCACGGCGGGAGCTTTAGGCGCGCTCAATTGCGCGAATGCGCGAGTGAAAAATGACTGTAGGAAAAACAGACCAAGCCGTCCGCATCCGGGACATAAAGGCCGCCGTGGGGCTGACCCCAGCCCACCAAGGCGACCAGAGTGCCACCGGGTGTCTCGCGCGGCCTATTCCTTCGTCGGTTCGCTCGAACGCATTTGCGCTTTTGCGAGGCGCTTATGCAACAGAGTAGTCCCGCGCCTAAAACACGCCCCCATCAGCCTGACCCGGTTTTCCCTCTCTGGTCGAAAACGCAAAGAAGCGCCGCTTCACATGGGCATAAGTTTGCCTCAACCATCACGCCACCGCGTTCCTTTCCGCCTTGGGTTGGATTTCGTGGCGCAAAGGCCCTTTACTCGCTTCTACTTGCCACGCTTCTCGCGCTCCTGGGCATGCCCTTGCGATCCGAGGCGACGGTCAGTGAGCCGCAGATCCTTTCCCAGCCAGAAAGCCAAACCGTTTCCAGCGGCAGCAACGTCACCTTTTCGGTGACCGCTTCTGGCGACAACCTTTCCTACCAGTGGTGGTTCA
>QHPA01000252.1 GCA_003218935.1 Verrucomicrobiota bacterium | reverse complement strand
TTGGGCTCGTGCGTGAATTGCTCCAACAGACGCGCTCTTTTGCGGAGCAGACCGGGACATCCAACGAGTCGCCAACCGCGCTGGCCTGGGAATGGCGCCACCTCCAATACGAGTGCCGCGACGAGTCGGCGCCTGTGCTTGTGCGGCGCGCTAAAAGTGTGGACTCGGTAACGGTCTCGCCTGATGGCGCGTGGCTCGCGGCTGGAGACGGAGACGGGCGAGTTCTGCTTTGGAGCTTGCCGAACCGTGAGTTGCGGCAGCAATGGCAGATCATGCGGGAAGGCGTGGAGTGTCTGGCCTTTGACCCAGACAGCCGTCGGCTCGCCGTCGGCTGCGTTGACGGGTGGGTTCGCACTGTCGCAGTTGCGTCTGGCGAGCTCATCGCGGAATTCCGACTTCCAGACCTCCACTGGCTCGGCGAGGCGCGGGAATCTCGGCGCGTTTCGAGCGGCAATTGCTCCGGACTTCAAGGTGCTTGCGGCCTTGGGACCGCAGGGACTCCTCTGGTACTGGGGCGATCCTCAGACAAACGTCGTTTTCCCTGATGTGGTCGGAAACCGCTTCAATGATCATGCTCAGGCAATTTCTCCCGATGGCCGCTGGCTCGCTACTGCGCTGGCGGATCACTCGATCGAAATCTGGTCCGTGGCAGAAAAGAAGCCGCTGCGCCGACTTGTTGGACACACGGCCGCCGTCGAATCCGTTGCTTGGTCAGCCGACAGTCGGCTGCTCGCCAGTGGCGGCTTCGACCAAATGCTCGCTGTCTGGGACGCACAACGGGGAACACTGCTCCGCCGGCTGCGCGGACATCAGGAGCACCTCACTGCGGTCGCATTCTCACCGGATTGCAGAACCCTGTTCAGCGGCAGCGCGGACCGGACAGTGCGCGCCTGGACTGATTTGGAAGCGGCCCGCGCGCCCGACGAGATCGCCTTGCCTCCCGGTTTGGAAACGGCTCAGACACCAGACCTGATCGGATTGCCTCCGCGAGTATTTTACGTGCATCTGGCTCCCGGAGCGCGTTTCGCGTGTGGAATGGGATCACTCAGCAGCGTTCACAACACCGTCTGGACGATGAAAACGCTACTTACACCGATGATCCACAGTCGTCAAACGGAGCCCGGCGATCTCCTGAGCATCGCGCCTGATGGCAACTGGCTGATCGCTGCCCACATCGTGGACGATTTGTGTGAAGTGTGGCGATATGAAACCGACCGGTTTGCGCTCCGTTCGACGCACCACGCGATTGGAAACGCAGAGGTGCCACCCGCTTTTTCGCATGACGGGCGCCGCGTCGCGCTGCTCGCTACAAACGGTGTTCTTGCGGTCTGGGAACCGGAACCGTGGCGCGAACTCGCGCGTTGGGAAGGCGTCGTTGGCCGCGCGAACACCATTGTCTTCGATCCGCCTGACAAACGCATCTTCGTCCGCTGCCAGAATTTCGGCGTCTTTGCCGCGGACATGGACACGGGCCGCCTTATTCCAATACCGAAGAGAAGAAAAGCGGAGATCAGTGGGATCGACATCTCCCCGGACAACCGTTTCCTGGCCATGTCGTACTATGACGGAGCTGTTGTCCTTTGGGCTTGTGCGCCCCGTGAGGAGCCACACAGCCTCACTCCGATCATCACGGAACGCACTGACGCATGGTCAGTCGCGTTCTCGCCCGATGGCCGGCGTCTCGCAGTCGGTTTGGACGACGGAAACATTCACCTCTGGGACATCGAGCGCCGACTCTTGGTCGGTGTATTGAAGGGGCATCGGCAGCCCGTCTGGGAACTCGGGTTCAATCCCGCGGACGACACCCTCGTTTCTATCTCGCCTGACGAATTGCGCGTCTGGCGTGTGACAAAGAGCGATCATTGATCGCCCGTGAATTTGCGTCCCTTTCTGCGTATCCACCATTTTGTACGCCACTTCTTCAGCAAGCGGCCTTGCATCGGGTGAAATTGTCCCGCTGACACAATGCCACGATCTGGTGGCCCAGGGAATCTGATCGACCTCACCCGCTTGCTTCGGGGCGATTTGTCCAAGGCACGCCTTGCCAACGGCGTTTCCCGGCGATAAAGTCCCCGCTCGCGAAAAATTAACGACAAAAGCTATGCCATCAGCCTTTCCGAAAATCCCGAAAATCCAATACGAAGGTCCGAAGTCAAAGAACCCGCTCGCGTTCAAACATTACAACCCGGACGAATTGGTCGAGGGCAGGCCGATGAAGGACCACCTTCGCTTTTCGGTTGTTTATTGGCACACGTTTCGCAATCCATTGGCCGATCCGTTCGGCGTGGGCACAGCCGTGCGCCCGTGGGACGATGGCACGAACTCGGTGAAGAACGCGCAAAACCGCGCGCGCGCGGCGTTCGAATTCATCGAGAAGCTCGGCGCGCCGTTTTACGCCTTTCACGACCGGGATGTCGCGCCCGAAGGCAAGGACCTGCGGGAAACCAACAAAAACCTGGATGCGGTCGTCCAGGTGTTGAAAGAGGAACAGCAGCGCGCCGGGGTGAAACTGCTTTGGGGCACGGCTTGTTTGTTCGCGCATCCGCGCTACGTCCACGGCGCGGCCACCAGTTGCAACGCGGACGTGTTCGCTTACGCTGCGGCGCAGGTGAAGAAGGCGATGGAAGTCACCCACGAACTCAACGGCGAAGGTTATGTTTTCTGGGGCGGACGCGAAGGTTATACCACTCTGCTGAACACCAATCTCAAACGGGAGATGGACCATCTCGCGGCGTTCCTGCACATGGCCGTGCAGTACAAAAAGAAAATCGGATTCAACGGGCAGTTCTATATCGAACCGAAACCGAAAGAACCAACCAAGCATCAGTACGATTCGGACGCCGCGGCCTGCTTGAACTTCCTCCGCGAATACGACCTGATCGATCATCTCAAGCTCAACCTCGAGACCAATCATGCCACGCTCGCCGGCCACAGCATGCAGCACGAGCTGGAGGTCGCCGCCGCGGCCAACGCGCTCGGCTCGATCGACGCCAATACCGGCGACCTGCTCCTCGGCTGGGACACCGACCAGTTCCCGACCGACGTTTATCTCACCACGCACATCATGCTGGCCATTTTGAAAATGGGCGGCTTCACGACGGGCGGGACGAATTTCGACGCGAAGGTGCGGCGCGAAAGCTTCGAGCCGATAGACTTGTTCTATGCGCACGTCGGCGGCATGGACGCGTTTGCGCGCGGGTTGAAAATCGCAGCGGCGATTCGCAAAGATGGTCGTCTCGCAGAGTTTGTGAAGCAGCGATACAACTCGTGGAACGCAGGCATCGGCGAGAAAATCGAAAAGGGCAAGGCCGGCTTCAAGGAGCTTGAGGCGTACATGCTTAAGAAAGGCGAAGTCGAGGCGAACACAAGCGGACGGCAGGAATTCCTGGAGAACCTGATCAACGAGTTTATTTGACCCCTCCTCTCCTGTTCAGTTCATTTGCCGCCGCTTCCCGGCTGCGAACCTGGCTGACTCATGTCTGAGGTGGATAACGCAACTTCCCGTGCGGACGAGGCGTTCCGCGTGCGGCGCGCCACGCGCGCGGATGCCTCTGCCTTGCTCGAACTGATCGTCGCGTTGGCGGAATTTGAAAAAATACCCGCGCCGACCCAGGCGGAACAACAGCGGCTGATCGAGCATGGCTTCGGCGATCGGCCGCGTTTTGAAGCCTGGCTCGCGTTTTGGGCGGACGTTCCGCAGCCCGTCGGCTACGCGGTCTTGTTTGAAACCTATTCCACTTTTCGCGCCAGCTCCACGCTATA
>QHPA01000068.1 GCA_003218935.1 Verrucomicrobiota bacterium | reverse complement strand
TGGTGGGAAAACCCCTATCCGAATTTTGCTCCGAGGGTCTCCTGGAAACGGCATTTGATCAAAAAGAGCGGGGCGACGCAGCACCACGATCAGACATTCGGTGATTTCAAAGGCACGGGCCGACCCCAGCTTGCTTTCTGGAACCAGGGCGCAAAAACAATTTTCCTCGCGGACATTCCGGCTGACCCGCGCCACACTGAGCCGTGGCCCTGCGTTGCCATGTTCTCCGGCCGGGCGGGCGAACGCGGCGACCAGGGGAAGCTCCTCTACGCCGAAGGAATGGCGGCGGCGGACATCGATGCCGACGGCAAAATCGATTTGCTCGCCGGCAATTACTGGTTCAAGCATATTGACGGAACCCATTTTTCGCCGATTCAAGTCGGCACGATCGGCGGGCGCATTGCCGCCGGGAAATTCAAATCCGGAAAATATTTGCAGATCGTCATCGCGCCGGGCGACGGCGTCGGGCCGTTGACGTGGTATGAATGCAACGGCAATCCGACCATTGCGAATGATTGGGTGGGTCACGAGCTGGTCGAAAAAATGATCCACGGCCACAGCCTGCAGGTCGCCGACATCAACGGCGACGGCAACCTCGACATTTTCGCCGTTGAAATGGCCAAGTGGACAGAGAAGCGTTCCGATCCCGACAATCCCGATGCGAAGGCGTGGATTTTCTACGGTGACGGGCAGGGAAATTTTCGGAAAACGGAATTTTCCTCCGGCATCGGTTTTCACGAGGCGCGCGTTGCCGACCTCGACGGCGACGGGGACATGGACATTCTGGACAAGCCCTACAACTGGGACGCACCGCGCGTGGACGTGTGGCTCAACAACGGCACCGGGCCGCGCAAGCGAATTGAGCCTTCCCGGTAGCTGCGCCAACAGGATCAGGACACGAATGCCGCCTGTTTCACCGATGAACACGGCTGCGAGCACAGACGGTTGCATCCTGTGATTTTGGTTCGTGCAAATTCAGGGAATGTGTGTATCTGATTGTGCTGACGCGGGACAACCATCATCCATTTGAGAGAAAAATGAAACGAGTCATAGGCATCGGCGGAATTTTTTTCAAATCGCAAGACCCGGAAAAGTTAGTTGCCTGGTATCGAGAGCATCTCGGCATGGAACCGAGTTGGGAAGGCGGCGTCACGTTCCTTTGGAGGGGCGCCCAGCGGCCCGGTCGCGAAGGCCAAACGATCTGGTCGCCTTTCCCCGCGGACACGGATTATTTCGAGCCGTGCAAGGAACCTTACCTGATCAATTACATCGTGGAGGACCTTGAGGCGTTGCTGGCTCAACTGCGCAAGGAAGGCGTCCAGGTCTTCGATGAGCGGCAGGAATCGCAGTATGGTCGATTTGGCTGGATATTGGATCCCGAAGGCCGCCGGGTCGAACTGTGGGAGCAGCCGACGGAACGCCGCCGATGAGCAAACAAAAAGCGGCCGGCGCTACTTTGCTTTCTTCCATCCCGGTCCGCGCACGGCTCGTCCGGGCTTCGCGCCGGTGTGTTCGCCGTTCTTGAGCACTTGCGCGCCGTTGACGAAAACGTGTAGCACGCCGGCCGAATACCGGTGGGGGTTTTCGTAAGTCGCGTGGTCCTGGATTTTGACCGGGTCGAAAACAACAACGTCGGCGAAGTAACCGGGTGTGAGCGCTCCGCGTCGGTCGAGCTTCAGATTCCCGGCCGGCTGGGCGCTCAAACGCCGAATGGCCTCTTGGAGCGGAATAATCTTTTCGTCGCGGACATATTTGCCGAGCAGGCGCGCGAAGTTGCCGTAGGCGCGCGGATGCGGATTGGATTTCAGGAAAACACCCTCCGGCGCGAGCGATTCGGCGTCGGAACCAAAGCTGACCCACGGCAACGCGACTTCTTTGCGCACATTGTCCTCCGACATTAGAAAATAGACTGTGCTGACCCGGCTGCCGTCTTCGATGACCAGGTCCATCGCCGTCTCTTCGGGCGACGTGCCGCGCACTTTGGCGACCTCGGCGAGCGTTTTGCCGGTCAGCGGTTTGAGTTTGTCGTTTTTAAAGCCGATGAGCAGGATTTTGTCCGGTGAGCCGGAGGCGATGAAAAAGTTTTCCCATTGGTCCGTGGGCGTGTCCATCTCGCGTTTGACGCGCTCGCGGATGGCCGGGTCCTTGAGTCGCTCAGCCCACGCCTTGTATCCGCCTTCCTGCACCCACGGCGGCATGGCGGCGTCGAGGCCGGTCTGGCCGGCGGTGTAAGTGTACATGTCCGCGGTGATGCGCAGACCCGCGGCGCGCGCGGCTTCAATTTTTTGGATCAAGCCGTCCAGTTTGCTCCAGCTCGGCTGGCCGGCGGCCTTCAAGTGGTAAAACTCGGCCGGAACTTTTGCTTCGCGAGAAATAGTGATCAACTCGTCGGCGGCCTCCAACAGACGCGTTCCTTCGCTGCGAATGTGCGAGATGTACATGCCGCCGGATTCAGAAGCGGCTTTGGCCAGCGCAACCAATTCGTCCGTCTTCGCGTAGAAGGCTGGCGCGTAAATCAATGACGAACCGACGCCGAGCGCGCCCTCCCCCATTGCCTGGCGAACGAGCTTTTTCATCCGTTCCAACTCCGCGGATGTCGGCGGACGATCGGCGTAACCGATTTCGTGGATGCGCACCGTCGTGGCGCCGACGAACGAAGCGACGTTGCAGGAAACGCCGCCTTGAACGAGGTAATCGAGGTATTCGCCGAGGGTCGTCCATTTGACATCGAATTTGATGTCGCCCTGCTGCTCGCCCATCTCCTTTTTCATCGTGTCGTTGAGCGGACCCATCGATTCGCCTTCCCCCATGACTTCCAGCGTGACGCCCTGGCGAATGTCGCTCTGCGAGCGGCCGTCCTGGATGAGCGATTCGTTCGCCCAACTGAGCATGTTGATGAAGCCGGGCGCGACGGCGAGACCTTCGGCGTCAATTTCAGTTTTGCCGCGCGCGTCGCTCAGTTTGCCGACGGCCTCGATGCGGTCGCCATTGATGGCCACATCACCGACAACCGGCGCCCTGCCGCTGCCGTCGTAAATCGTGCCGTTGCGGATCAGCAGGTCGTAGTTCGCCGCCATTGTGTTTTGTGTGAAAAAGAACGCCGTCGCGAGCGCGCTCGTCAGTCCGAGGATAGGCGCAGTTTTGAGCATGGCTCTATTTCCTCAAACTGAGCAGCGCGGGCAATCCAAATCCGTGTGTTGATGCCGAAGTCAACTTTCCCCGAACGGTTTACTTTCCACAAGGCGAGTGCTCAAAGCAAAACGACCGACATTCGGGAGATCTTAAGCGGAGTGGTGGCGTCAGTTGCCAGGGAGTTGATATGAGCCGCGAATCTGCGGCTTATCGGGGGAAGCATCTCGGTTTGGTTTCGGAGGAGGATTTATTGGCCCTCGATTGGAGCGAGTTCAACCTCCACACCAGGCAGCGTCTTCGCCGGCTTCAAAGCTCATCGGTTACGCCATGACCTCGTGAACCGGCGTTCAAGCCGCGCACCAGTTCTGGGAAGCGGCAGTTTTCGCAGAGCGCGTTGGAGTGTGCGCAGAAATCGCGGACGATTTGCAACAGCCCTTGCTGCATGGCCGCCGTCCGCAGCGCGCCCGCCTTGGTGCCGCCGAGCAAACGTTGCCGCGCCAGGCGCAAGACGGCGTTGTCTTCGGATCTCGGCCAGGCGAAGTAACGATGTTCGGCAGCTCGTTGCAACGCGTCGCTCTTCCCCACGGCGGCGCGCATCCAAAACCACGGCAGGACCACGTTCACGGCCAGGTCCGTCACTCGTTGCGCGCCGAGCAGCGGTTGCGATTTCGTCATTCGGGCCGAACGCAACGTCCAGTGCCAGGACCAGAAGTCGTCGCGTCCGGCCTGCAGGATTTCCAGCAACGACCATTCAAGTTTTTGGTCCGGGATCTGTGCGCTGAACCATCGCTCCAACTTGTCCGGCAAATTTCCCGCGTCGAGCCAATGCGCGGCGAGGGCGAGCCGGCGTTGCGGATGGTTGGCCGGACGGAGTCCGTTGAACCGCCACAGTGCGCGCGGCAGAATGAAATCGGCGAATTGCTCCCGTTCGCGCCACCAATGGTCCCAGACGCGGCGCAGGTAATTGTCCGCGCTGGCCCGGGCGCGGGTCAGCTCGTTTGGCAGAAGGCCGCTCACGCCGAACAGGCGCGCCTGAAGCGCGAACATAGCGCCGCGCTTTTTCAATTCACGCGCGAGCAGGAGCGGCAGCAGCTCGGCGACGCGCCGCATCGGCCAGACGTTTTGCTTGTAACCGAGCGCGGCGAACAGACCCTCCCAGAGCGATTGTTCCCAGCCGACCTGCCGGGCGCGGGCGGCGAATTCGGACGCCTTGCGTTGCAGGCGAAGGTGCGCCGCCTGCTGCAGCACTTCGCGCAAAATGTTTTCAGGCAGATCGCGCAACGGCGCGCTGCACTGGCCGGCGATCAGGCCGGGCGCGTCCGCATCGTGGCTTAACCACAATCTGAGTTCGTTCAACGGCGAGTCCAGTTGCGACTTCAACGCGAGTGTGGGCAAAGCGCAAGCGGCGCTTGAATCGGCCTCCCAGACCACGTGCAGGACCACGATCTGGTAAGCCGGATTGCGGTCGTGGCCGTGACCGCGCCAGCCGGCGGGGTGCAAATCGATTTCGACATCGCCGCTGCGCGGCGGTTCGCAGGCGAATTGCACAACGGCACCGCGGAAATCAGGTCCGGCTTCATGATTCCAGAAACCGGGATGAAGAACGCGCACTTTCCGGCCGTCCAAGGTCTTCAGTTGGTCGCGCTGCAGCCGCTGATGCTGCCAGATACGTTGCAACAATCGTTCGGACGGCGCGGCTTCTTCCGCCTCCCGCAGCGCGGGCGCGGCCTGAGCGAGCGCTCGCCACTGATCATAAAGATTGGGCGTCGGACTGGACACCTTGCCATTGCTTTTCGGTTGAGGCTTTTGCAAAGTCAAGCGTACACAACGCGGCAAAGGGCACGAGTGTTGTCCGGGAGTCATGCGCCGGAAATTGAACGAACCCAAAAGCCGTCTGTCGAGTTGACTATCAGTGCAGTGAGAAACGCAAATTCATTCTGGTGTCGCGCGGCGTGGCCGCTGGCGCTGGCGGGCTGGCTGAGCAGCGCGCTGCCGGCGACGCCTCTCCGCGGTGCGGAAACGGACGCGCGGCGCGACGCCACGGTGGCCGCGGTCGAGAAGCTCATGCCCAGTGTTGTCAACATCGCGACGATTGAAATCGTGGAATATACTGATCCCTTCTCGCGCATGTTCCGTGAATTTTGGGACCCGTATTACCGCCACCGCGAAGCCGATGCGCGCTACAGTCTGGGCTCCGGCGTCATCATTGACGAAGACGGTTACGTGCTGACGAACCTACACGTCGTGCGGCGCGCCAGCAGGGTCTGGGTTAAGCTGGCCGATGGCCGCGAATTCGAAGCAAAGGCGATCGTTGGTAACACACGCAGGGACGTAGCGCTGCTGAAACTCATCACCAAAGGGAACGAAAAATTCAGCGCCGTGAAGTTCGCGCCGGACGACGATTTGCTGCTGGGTGAAACGGTCCTGGCGCTGGGAAATCCGTTCGGGCTGGGCGGCTCGGTCAGTCGTGGCATTCTGAGTTCAAAGAACCGTCGGCCGCCGCTGGAGAATGAGCCGTTGGATGTGGCTGACTGGCTGCAAACCGACGCCGCCATCAACCCCGGCAGCAGCGGCGGTCCGCTCACTAATCTGAAAGGCGAACTGATTGGATTGAACGTGGCGATTTACCGCGAAGGCCACGGCATCGGTTTCGCCATTCCCATCAAACAAGTGACCGATGCGCTCTCGGAAATTCTTATTCCGGAAGTCACGAAGTCGCTTTGGTTCGGGGCTCGCATCAAATTCGGCGCCTATCCGCTGAGGGTCACCGATGTCGAGCCGGACAGTCCGGCGGCGAAGGCGGGCCTGCAAAAAGGAGACGTGGTTGCGCAGGTAAACGGCAAGGTGCCCAAAGATTTCATTCACTGCACCGAGTTGATCAATGACAATCCGAATCACGAGGTGACCCTGTCCGTTCGCCGCGATGGCGGGCTGCGAAACGTCACGGCACGAATGGTGCCGCTGGCGCAGTTGATCCGGCAGAAGCTCGGAGCATCGGTTCAGGAGTTGGACAAGGATGAACAGGCGGAACGCTTCGGCTTCCGGCGCAGCGAAGGGCTGCTCGTCGCCGACGTTGAGCCGGGCGGGCCCGCTGATCGGACGGAGTTACAGCGCGGTTGCTTGATCACGGGAATCGACGGACAGACCACGCCGGACCTGCTTTCCGCCGCGAGCGCTCTGTTGGGAAAAAGGAGGGGCGAACGCGTGGAACTGAATGTCGTGGTGCGCCGGCAGCGCGGAGCGTTCGTTCAAACGCGGCAGGGTTCCGTAGCGGTTCGCGTTCGTTGACTGACTTTTTCATGGTTGAATGTCTCACGTTTTGACTAAACTTGGCTCCGGACCCATGAGCAACGGCTGGATCATTGAGGTCGAGAATTTGACCAAGCGTTATGCCGGCAACACGGCGGTGGAGGGAATAACGTTTTCAGTCCAACGCGGCGAGATTGTCGGTTTTCTCGGGCCGAACGGCGCGGGCAAGAGCACGACGATGCGCATTCTTGCCTGCTTCCTGCCAGCGACCAGCGGCACGGCGCGCGTCGCAGGCTACGATGTTTTTACCCAAGCCGACGCCGTGCGGCGGCGCATCGGCTACATGCCGGAGAACAATCCGCTGCACCTTGACATGCGCGTGCGCGAATACCTCAAGTTTCGCGCGCGATTGAAAGGACTCGGCATCGGCCGCAGCCGCGCTCGTGTTGAGGTCGTGACGGAGCAATGCGGGCTGACGGACGTGAGCCGCCGGATTATCGGCCACTTGTCCAAAGGTTACCGCCAGCGCGTTGGCCTGGCCGACGCGCTGGTGCACGAACCGGAGTTGATCATTCTGGACGAACCAACGATCGGGTTGGACCCGCACCAAATCCGTTCCGTGCGACAGCTCATCAAAGACCTGGCGCGCGACCACACCGTGCTGATCTCAACGCACATCCTTTCGGAAGTGGAAATGACTTGCAATCGCGTGCTCATCATGCACCGGGGAAAAATCCTCGCCGCCGACACCACACAGAACTTGCAGAACATCATGAGCGACGGCGGCCAGGTGATCGCGGAGATTGCCGCGCCCGTCGCCGAGTTGCGCGCCTGCTGGGAGCAGATGGGCGAGATCGAGTATTTCGACATCGCGCCCTCCGAGGGCGAGTATCACCGCTGCGCGCTCACGCCCCGGTCCGGTCTGGATTTGCGGCCGCTGGTCTTTGAACAGGCGCGGCTGCGCGGCTGGGCGCTGCGCGAACTGAGCCGCGCGCATCATTCGCTCGAAGACATCTTCGTGCACATCACGCGGCCCGACCGCGAGGAGGAGACGCGCTGATGCGGGCTTATCTCACGTTGGTCCGGCGCGAATTGGGAACATTTTTTGTTTCGATGACGGGCTACGCCATCATCGCGTCGGTGTTGTTGCTGCTGGGGTTCAGCTTCACCGACATGCTGGCCAAGCTGAACGACGATCCGCATGGCGCGCAGGCGCCGATGACGGAGTTGTTCTACAGCACGTTCTACTTCTGGCTGATTCTGCTGCTCACCGCGCCGGTGATCACGATGCGATCCTTCGCCTTTGAAAAATGGTCAGGCACTTACGAAACGCTGATGACGACGCCGGTAAGCGACTGGCAGGTCGTGCTGGCCAAGTTTACGGGCACGCTGCTGTTTTACATTCTGGCGTGGCTGCCGTTGTTCGGCTGTATCGCCGTGGTGCGCTATTTCACGCTTGAGCCGACCATTCTGGATCCGTGGACGACGGCGAGCACGTTTTTCGGCATCGTGTTGTTCGGCTGCCTTTACATATCGATGGGCTGCTTCGCCTCGGCGCTGACGCGGAGCCAAATCATCGCGGCGATGAACAGTTTCGTGATCGGTTTGGGGTTGTTCCTGCTGAGCCTGCGACGACTCGTGCCGGCGCCACCGGCCGACTGGGCGGCCAAAGTGTTTTCGTACATTTCGTTGAGCGAGCACATGGAGGATTTCGCCCGGGGTTTTGTGGACACGCGGCACGTCGTTTTTTACGTGAGCCTGACCGTTTTCTTTTTGTTTCTGACGTTGAAGGTGGTGGAAAGCCGCCGTTGGAAGTGACATGGCAAACAATTCCCCCCATCAGGCCAGTTTTTCGGCCACCAGAAAATGGGCCACCGCCCTGAATGTGCTGGCTTCAAGCGCGGCGCTGCTGGCACTGGTGGTGATGGTGAATTACCTGGCGAGCCGTCATTTCAAACGGTACCAGTGGATGGTCGACGAGCGGTTCCGGCTCTCACCGTTGACACTCAAGTGGCTTGACTCGCTCACCAACCAGGTAAAGGTGATTGTCTTTTTCGATCCCGACAATTCGTTGTTCAGTTCCGTCAAAGGATTGATCAAGGAATATCAACTGGCCTGCCCAAAGCTCGACGTGGAATTTGTGGATTACCTCAACGCGCCCGACCGCGCCGCATGGATCAAGGCTCAGTATAAGATTCTCTCGACCACGGACGAAAATTTCGTCCTCTTTGAGTGCAACGGCAAGGTTCAGGTCGTGTATGAAAGGGAGCTGTCCGATTACGACCTGTCCGGCCTCTTTGCGGGCCGGGAAGCCAAACGCACCACTTTCAACGGCGAGCAATTCTTCAGCTCGAAGATCGTCGGTGTCACGGACCCGAAGTCGTTCACAGCGTATTTCTTGCAGGGCCACAGTGAACCGAAGCCGGACGACGAAGACGACACGAGCGGGTATTTCAAGTTTGCCCGCGTGTTGCAAGACAAGCACATTTCAGTTGAGCCGCTTTGGCTGCTGACCAACGACGTGCCGGCTGACTGCCAGTTGCTGGTCATCGCCGGGCCGCGCCAGCCGTTGTCTGCGCTGGAACTGGAAAAGATTGACGGTTATCTGAACCACGGCGGTCGTGCGTTCATCCTGCTGATGAATCCGGCCATCACCAGCGTGGGGAGCGGACTGGAGGGAATTCTGGCCAATTGGGGTGTTGAAGTTGGCGGCCGGCTGGTGACCGACGATTCGCAGGCGAAAGCCGGCAACGCTCAAGTTCTCTATATCAGCAACTTTGGCCGGCATCCCATCGTTCGACCGCTGACCGACTCGCGCCTCGCCCTGGTCGTGCCCCAGGCCGTGCGGCAGTCTCCGAGCCCGTCGCGCACGGCGGACACAGCCAAGGTCGTGGAACTGGCCTTCACCAGTGAACACGGAAGGGAAGCCGGTGGCGTGACCAACGGCACTATCCCGCTCATGGTGGCCGTGGAAAAAGGCGCGATCCCCGGCGTTGCTGCGGACCGGGGTTCCACCCGCATGGTGGTGGTGGGCGATTCCTACTTTTTGGCGAATGCGGCCATTGATGCCGGCGGCAACCGCGACTTCGCCAACCTGGCTGTCAACTGGCTGCTGGACCGCTTGCAACTGCTGGAAATCGGGCCGCGGCCGATTCGCGAGTACAAAATCTCCATGACCCAAACGCAGATGACCGCGGCACGCTGGGTTTTACTGGGCGGATTGCCAGGCAGCGTGCTGTTGTTGGGATCGCTCGTGTGGGTACGCCGACGCCGCTGATGGACGCCTCAGGCCGCCAGCTATGAATTCCAAAGGCACCTTTTATCTGACCGTCCTGGCACTGGGCGTCTTTGCCTACATTTTTTTCTTCGAGCGCCACACACTCGATACGGAACAACGAGCGCAGTTGAAGCTGTTTCCCGATTTCGATGCCGGCAAAGTTGCCAGTGTGGAAATCCTCCGTTCCAACAGCGTCATTCGCGTCGAGCGCACGAACGACCAGTGGCGGCTGACGCGGCCGTTCACCTATCCGGCGCAATCCACCGCCATTGAAAACTGGCTGGGCCTGTTCCATTCACTCAACCGGCACCTTTACATTTCGGCTGAGGACCTGCTGGCGCACGCGGGCGGGCTGGCGGCGTTCGGGTTGGAGGACCCGCAGGCGATCGTGATTATCCAAGAAGGAAAGAAAAAGCCTCAGGTTCGGATCGGCGCCAAAACGCAGGTCGGCGAAATGCTTTATTTGCAGGAGGTGGGTTCCGACGGCGTTTTCGTGACGGAATCGGCAGTGCTCGATCGTATGCCGCCATCGGCGACGGACTGGTGCGACCCGATGTTCCTGCACTTATCGGGACTGAAATTCGATCGGCTCCAGGTGCGCGCGCGCGCCCTCACGGGCACGCGAGAATTCAAAGTGGAGCGCAACCCCGCGGACCACCTGTGGCGTCTCACCGAGCCACGCCCGGCGCGCGTGGACAACAGCCTGCTCCAACAGCTCCTTCAGCAGTTGCAGAACGCGCGCGTGGGTCAGTTCGTCAATGACACGCCGGGCGGCGACCTTGAGCCGTACGGTTTACAGACGCCGGAAGCTGTGTTGGCGCTGAGCCAGGGAACCAACAGCGTGTTGACGGTCCAGTTCGGCAAGAGTCCCACGAACAACCCGGCCCAGGTCTATGCCCGTCGCTCCAGTTATCCCATGATCGTCGTAACTGTCCCAAAGCAACTACTCGACCTGGTGCGGGCTCCCTACACGGACTTTCTTGACAAGCGCCTGGTCGAATTCACACCGGATGCAGTTGACCGAATCGAGGTGCGCGCCGCCGAAGCGTTTGTTTTGCAGAAACAGGCCGACGGCAGTTGGCGCCTCCTCGAACCCTTCAATGCTCCCGCCGACCCGGCCCTGGTGAAAGGGTTCCTTGGCCGCTTGAATTCGCTGCAGATAGTCGATTTGGTCAAGGAGGTCGTGACTCCGGAGGATTTGCCGACCTACGGTCTTTCGCCGGCCAAATGGCAGTATGTATTGAAAGGGGCCGTTTTGGCTGGCGGCACGAACCAGTTGATCGTCCAGATTGATTTCGGCACAAACCAGGCAGACAAAATTTATGTGCGCCGCAGCGACGAAAATTCCGTCTATACGACGCGGCTGGAAGAAAAGGGAGGGCCGGTGCTGCCGCAATCCGCGTTTGAGTTGCGCGACCGGCACATCTGGAACTTCACGACCAATCAAGTGGCCGGCGTGGCCATCGAGTTCAAGGGCAAGGCCTACAAGCTGCAACGCAGCGGTGACGGCAAATGGAGATTCGAGGACGTATCGCAAGGCATGGTGAACGTGTTTGCGCTCGAGGAAGCGATGTTCCGCCTCGGCCAGTTGTGGTCGATCGCCTGGATCGCGCGCGGCAAGGTGGACCCGGCTCGCTACGGCTTTACGAACCCGCCGCACAAACTGTCGATCGACGTGAACAATGGCGACAAGGCAACGACATTGACCGTGGAATTCGGCGGCCAATCCTTATCGGGCGGGCCGTATGCGCTGGTGGAGCTGGATGACGAACGGACGGTGTTCGAGTGTCCGGTCAGAATCTACGAAGTTTACAGCGAAGTCGTGCGCAGTTTGACGGCCACGGTCGGCGCCGCCCCATGATATGCCGCCAACCGCCAAGCCAGGTTTCCGGCAACGATTTCGATGCTACTTCCGCTGGTGCCGCATCAGCTTGCTTTTCCTTGTTTTGCTTCTGCTGGGCAGCCTTACTTACCTGAATCGCGTCGGCTTGCCGGAATTTCTCAAGGCACGGCTGGTATCCGAACTCCGTGCGCGGGGCGTGATTCTCAAATTCACCCGCATGCGCCTGCGCTGGTATCACGGTCTGGTGGCAGAAAACGTCAGCCTGGGCCGCGCCGACGACCCCGCCGGGCCGCACCTTTCTATAGGCGAAGCGGACCTTAAGCTCGACCGCGCAGCGCTGCACAAACTGCATCTGCAGATTAACTCACTCGTTTTCATCTGCTCCCCGACGACCAGTGGCAGCTCGACCATTTTCAGGCGCTTTGCCTCGGCGCCAGAATCAATCTCTCCGGCACGCTGGCGAACGCGTCGGCGATTCGCGACTGGCAGTTCAAACGGGCCACAAACCAGCCGCCCGGGCTTTGGCAAAGACAATTGCTGCAGCTCGTGAAAATCTCCCGCCAAATGCAATTCAGCCGGCCGCCGGACATCCTTTTGAATGTGCGCGGCGACGCGCGCGATCCGGCCAGCATCACCGCCGACCTCCGATTCAGCGCGCGCAACGCCGACACACCGTGGGGCAAATTGGAAAGGTTGCTGTTGATCGCAAAGCTCAACCGCCGATTGGGCAGCCAGGATGTCGGCCATTCCGAACTCAAACTCCAAATAGCCGACGCCCGCACGCCGTGGGGACAGGCTGGGCTGAGCCGCCTTTACGTTCATTGGGCGCAGTCCTTCACTAATCCGATGCCATCGGAAGTGAGGCTGGACTGGGAAATATCCGACGTGAACACGCCCTGGTGCGAGATCCCGCAGGCGCGCTTCACCGGTCGCACAGTTCTGTCTTCCGATGGTTCGGGCCGGTTGAAAACAGAGCTGACCCTGGATTCGGGCGTCTTTCAATCCGAATGGTTTCAACTGAAGACCAATCGTTTCACGGCGCAGTTGATCCACTCGCCGGACAGCGTCCTGCCGCTGCAGACGGACTGGCAATGGGCGGTGCAAAGACCGCGCGCGCGTTGGGGTGAGGGGCAGGATTTTCGGCTCAACGGCCACGCGGACCGGGTGGCGAGCAAATCACCGCCGCAAGCCGACGCTTCGTCGGCATGGTGGACGGCGCTCGAACCGTTTCACATCGATTGGGAAAGTCAGATCGACAGCGTCACGCTGACCAATGTGTTCGTGGACAAAATTTCCTTGACGGGACAATGGCGCGCGCCGGAGTTGACGATCCAAAAATTCCACGCAGACCTCCACGGCCATCAACTCGACGCTTCGGCCCAGATCCACGCCGCCACGCGCGAGGCGCGAGCGCAAAGCAGCTTCGATTTCGACGCGCATCGAATCGAATCGCTGCTTACCCCTCACCTGCGACGCTGGCTCGGCCAATACAGTTGGCCCGATCCACCCAAGGTCACCGCGCGGGTTCGAGTGATTTTACCCGCTTGCACCAACACGCATCCCGACTGGCGCACCGAAGTGCTGCCGACGTTGCAACTGGATGGCGAACTGCAGGCCGGCGAGGCGACCTTCCGTGGGGTGCCGGTCTCTTCCGCGCAGTCGCATTTCGGCTTTTCGAATTTCGTCTGGCAACTGCCGGACTTCGTCGTGACGCGTCCGGAGGGCCGCGTCGAATTTTCCTACACTTCCGACATTCAAAATCACGATTTCCGTTTCAAGCTCCGCAGCCGGATCGACCCGCTGGCGCTCAAGACGTTATTCGAAGGAGAGCGACCGGCGGTTTTCGACCACTTCCAGTTCCACGAACCGCCGCTGGTCGAAGGCGAGATCTGGGGACAGTGGCTTGCGCCGGAAAAATTCGGCGCGATCGCCCGCGTGAGCGCGACAAACTTTGTGTTTCGCGAGGTGCCAATCCGCGAACTGGCCGCGTTCGTTCAATTCACCAACCGCTATGTGACGGCGACGGATGTGATGATTCGTGGCGGAGGGCCGTTGGTCTCGGCCTCCGGCGTTGGGTACGACCTCGCCACGCAGACGGTTTACCTTACCAACGCCTTCAGCACGATGGATCCGAAGCTCATCACCCACGCCATTGGGCCGCGCACGGAACAAATCTTGAGTCCCTACACGTTCAAGAAGCCGCCCACTGCCCGTGTGAACGGCCGCGTGGAGGTGCGGCGTGGAAAACACTCGGACCTCCGTTTTGAGCTGACCGGCGGGCCTTTCCACTACTGGAAATTCAACGTCCCGCAGATCAGCGGCACTGTGCTCTGGGTGGACGAAACTGTCACCATCACCAATTTGCAGGCCGACTTTTACCGTGGCAAACTTGCCGCCGACATGTTTTTTGACTGCACAGTTCCACACGAATCGGATTTCAGGCTGCGCGCCAACGTCTCCGGCGCTGATTTGCATCAGCTCATGGCCGACATTTCTTCGCCAACGAACCGTCTCGAAGGCGTGCTGAGCGGCGACCTGACCATCACAAAAGCAAACAGCAGCGATTGGGAAAGCTGGAACGGCTTCGGCAATGTGAAGCTGCGCGATGGTTTCTTGTGGGACATCCCTCTGTTCGGCATTTTTTCAACGGCATTGAACGCCGTGGTTCCTGGCATTGGCAACAGCCGGGTCGGCGGCTGCACGGCCACGTTCACCATTACAAACAGTGTGATTCACACCGACGACATGAACATTCGTTCCCCGGCCATGCGCCTGGCTTACCGTGGAACCATTGACTTCAAGGGCCGCGTGGACGCACGCGTGGAAGCGCGGCTTTTGCGGGACGTATGGATTGTCGGGCGCATCGTGAACTTCATCCTGTCGCCGCTAACCAAGATATTCGAGTACAAAGTCACCGGCTCGTTAGAGGAACCCAGAAAGGAACCCCTGTACATTCCGAAGGCGTTAATGTTCCCGTTCCATCCGATCCGCACGCTCAAGGAGCTGTTCTCGGAGGAAAAGCCGAACCCGCCACCGCCGGTCGAAAAGCCGCCGCCGCAGTGACCGATCCGGCCGGAGTGCCGCTATCGGATAAAAACCAGGATCAGGACTCCGAGCGCGATCCGATACCAGCCGAAGCCTTCGAAGGTGTGGGATTGCACGTAGCGGAGAAACCATTTC
>QHPA01000251.1:4280-9214 GCA_003218935.1 Verrucomicrobiota bacterium | reverse complement strand
GCAGACCAACGCCCGGCTTGACCTGGAACTGATTCACGCCGCGCTCGAACGGGACAAGGCGAGGAAACAAGCACGGCAAGGCGAAAGCGGTTAAGTTCATCCCCCGCCCCGCAAAACGTTTCCTGCGCCGAATTGCGTGCAAACCAAGGGCGGTGAGACTGGGACCCCCACGCCGCGACTGGCGATGGATTTCACCGCACAGATTCCGCACAGATTTCGGCCACCGCACAGTCCCGCACAGCGGCCTGAAGCCCGCACAATTTCGCACAGATTTTTCTGCTGATTGTTGCCACTAGATGCAACAAAAGTATTGCAAATACGGAGTGTACAGCGTATCGGGACTAGCAGGTAAATGCACAGAAAGGCAACTATGAGCAATGACGAAAATACCCTTGTTGCAGGTTCAAGTCCTGCTATCCGCACCATAATTCCTCAAGGAATTGAGGAGGCCGGTGCTTCTGACACAGTCAGGACACAAGAATCGGCTGAATTCGACAGCAGAAAAGTGAGATTCCCCAAACGCATCAAACACCGTGGCCGGGTCCTCGCCACAATCTACGGCAAGTCCAAAAGCTACCCGCTTTACCGCGTTTCGTGGACCGCGTCGGGGATGTGCGGGACTTTCCAAAATGGACTACATAATGCCTCATGCCAATTTCCAACGGTGACATTCCGTATTCCTTGGCCTCCTGTAATGCTTGCTTGCTCGGCCATTTGTCATGCCGAATACGGTAACAGGCGATGATGGTGCCAGTGCGATCTGCACCATGCTGGCAGTGGACGAAAACTGGGTTTGTGCCAGTCTCGATGATCGAGAGCACCTTCGCAACCTGTTCGTCTGTCGGTCGGCCAATTCCAGACATCGGTACGTTGGTATAAGCGATGCCCACGTCCCGCGCTTTTTCTTCCTCTGCCGACCAAACATCGTTGGTCATCCGCAGATTGATAATGGTTCTGACACCTTGCTGGCGAAGTTGCCGATCAGCCGGCGCACCCTGGGCAATTGGAAAGCGAAAGGATTCCTTCCCTACATCAAGACCGGCAGGCGCTGCCTGTATGACTGGGCGAGCGTGCAGGGTGCGCTCCTCCGGCGACAGCGCGGAGGACAGTGGTGAGCAACGCTACTGGCAACTGCGCACTGCCATCGAAGTGCTGAAGAACCTCGAAGAACGGGTTGATAATCATGCAACGAACGTCGTGATACGTCAGCAAGACTTTCGTGTCCGTGTCTGATTGTGAGAGTGTTGACTTTGCTGGCCAGTGGTGCGTAATTTCGACACACAAAACCGGCCAGGGCTTCTGGCCGCCATGGGGTTGCTAGGATGGCGGACCCTTGATAAACTCACTCCTGCAACAATGAAAGCTCTTGCCGGGTTCGTGCTCATACTTGCAACGCTGTTTCTCACTTGGCTCGACGCCCTTGAACCGAAAGCCCATGCCGCTGGCGGGGTGCCGCTCTGGACCAATTCCTATGGTCAGCTCGCCACCGCCGTTGCGGTGGTGGTGGATCGCGCCGGTAACGCTCTGGTCACAGGCTCCGATTATAGCGCCATGTTTGCCGATTACGTCACCATCAAGTATTCGAGTGCTGGCCTGCCACTCTGGACGAACCGTTATGGTGGGCCCGGCAGCTTTGATGATCAGCCGAAGGCCTTGGCGGTGGACGACAGCGGAAATGTTTTCGTCACAGGAACCTCGGGCATCCTGGGCGAGCCAGGCGATTACCTAACGGTCGCCTATTCCAACGACGGTGTGCCCTTGTGGACCAATCGTTATAATGGGACAGGGAACAATCGCGATTTTTCACGCGCCATCGCGGTGGACAGCAGTGGCAACGTGTTCGTTACCGGGTCCTCCGTCACGATTGCTTCTACGGATTACGCCACGATCGCATACTCGAAATCAGGTGTGCCGTTGTGGACCAATCTCTACAATGGACCGGGAAACGATTCGGATGCCGCCCTCGCCGTCGCGGTTGACGGCAGCGGGAAAGTGTTCGTGACCGGCGGTTCCATGCCCGGCGCGCACTCGCGGGAGTACGCGACCGTGGCTTACTCGAGCACGGGTGTGCGCTTGTGGGTTAACCATTATGATGGGCCTGTAAACGGGCTCGATGACGGTCGCGCCATCGCGCTCGATAAGACCGGCAACGTGTTTGTGACCGGGAATTCGGCCGGCAGCGGCACGACCAATGATTTCGCGACCATTGCTTATTCGAATTCCGGCGCGGTGTTGTGGACCAACCGCTACAATGGACCCGGCAATGGTGGAGACATAGGCAACGCTATAGCCGTGGACAGCAAGGGAAACGTGTTCGTGACGGGCAGTTCTACCGGGACGGGCAGCGGTTTTGATTACGCGACGATTGCCTATTCGAACGCCGGTGTTCCGCTCTGGACCAACCGCTACAACGGACCGGGGAACGGAGATGACATCCCGTTCGCTCTCGCCCTGGACAGCGAAGGAAATGTTTTTGTGACCGGGAGTTCGGCCGGTACAGGCACGGATTACGATTATGCCACCGTGGCGTATTCAAATGCAGGTTTGCCCTTGTGGACCAACCGTTATACTCACAGTACCAATGGCAACAGGTTTGTTAGCCTGGCGGTGGACCTCGCTGGAAATGTCTTTGTAACGGGCGGAACCAGTAGCGGCAGCACCGGGAGTTATGTCACGATAAAGTACTCGTCGAGCATGCGCCCTTACCTCAACCTCCAGAGAGCGGAGAATCAGATCATTCTGAGCTGGACGAACTCTGCGTTTACGCTGCAATCCGCGCCTTCGATCACGGGCGTGTTCACAAATGTGCCGAGTGCGACCAGTGCCTGGACCAACGTCACCAGCAGCTCGCAGCAATTCTTCCGGCTCTCAAATCCTTAGGGCCCGTCGATGCGTCAGCACGATAATCTTCACCTCGCGCAGGAGTTTCTGATAAAGCGTGCGTTCACAGGGAGGATTTCGTCTTAACCACGGATGGACACAGATGAACACGGATTTCCAGAAAAGGCTTCGTCGCGAAATTCGCGTTCAACTCCGTATCCCTGTCCATCATGTGTTCATCAGTGGTGGTTGAACTGCCGTTTTTTGGGTCCCGGAGTCTGACACAATCCTGACACAAAAACCGGTCATATTCCGTCTCTGACACAACCTGACACAGGCCAACTGGCTGACACAGTCTGACCAGTTTTTTCTACTGCCAGTTGCCCACTGATGCATAAAAACGCTTGCATTTACGAGGCTAGTCTAATCACGCATCAGGACTTATTCCAGACATTGGTACGTTGGTATAAGTGATGCCCACGTCCCGCGCTTTTTCTTCCTCTGCCGACCAAACATCGTTGGTCATCCGCAGATTGATAATGGTTCTGACACCCAACCGGGCAAGCGACTTAATGCCATCAGCATTTGGCTGGGCACCGCGATAGAGACGATCATTGACTCTGGCGAAATTGGTAATCCCCGCCACCGTTAGATGAGCATCTTGTGCGCTCACCAGGTCGAAAGACGCTATTAACGGTGAGACAATCAGGACGAGGCATGGCCGACCGTGGCTGAGGACAGCCTGTCCTACCTTGAGGCACACGAAAGCGAAACATGTTTCTTTGTGTGGCGGCATGTCAAACTGGCTTTCCAGTATTCATCCATTCGGGCGTAGTTTTGTGAATACATTTTGTGAAATACAAACAGAAATGCGCTCCGGAGTCTTTTAGAGTCGAGAGCATCTATTCGGCGCGGGTATTGCTCTTGTTTCGCTTCTTGTGAATACAGACCGAAATTCGCGGCACATTCTGGCCATGTTCAGGCCCCTGGTCCTGAACCTTCAACCCGTTTTTTTGCCTTGACCACCATCACCACCCGCCCCGGACTCGCGAGCGCGATGCCCTCTGCGCCTGCGAGGAGCACAGGCACCTGCAGCAGCAATCGCCTCACGAGTGTGTCGCCACTGTGTCCGCCCGCCGAACCGAAGGTGGTCGCGCGCGCTGTGGCCGTCGAAGCGAAATCCGAGTGTCCGGCTGGTCGGCGGCGATTGTTCTTCCGCTGCGCGCGGCTTGTATTGACCGGCGCGGTGGTGGCGGGCGCGGGGGCCTATGTCACGCAAACTTTTACTTCGGCGACCAGCGAGCAGGCTTACATCAACGCCGAGATGACCGTGCTGCGCGCGCCGATCGAAGGGCAACTGCGGCTGGAGCCCGTTCAGCCTGGCGCCGTGATTTTCAGGGACGCGACCCTGTTTCGGATCGAAAATCCTCGCTTCGGCAATCAGGAAGCGATGGCGCAGTTGAATTGGCTGCGGGAATTGACGGAGCGTTTGCACGCCGAGGCCGACGAAGCCGCGGTGCGTTATCAGCAGCAGGAACAGGTATATCGGCTCCATGAAAAGTTGCATGAGGAAAAACTGATTTCACGTCTCGCCTTCCTGGAGGAGGAAACGAAGCTGGCCCTGGCGCGGACGGCACTGAGCAACAAGCAGTCCCAGGCGCGCCAAGCCGAAGCGCGCACGCGCGAGGTGGAGCGCCAGGTGGAACTCCAGAAGGAGACGATGGTCCAGATGCCATTCGACGGAGTGGCCTGGACCATACCCGCCAAGACTGGGGCGCAGGTCGCCGCGCATGAACCGGTGTTGGAGGTGATCGATCAGCGGCGGATCTGGGTGGACGCGTTCTTTCACGAAAAACATGCGCCGAAACTACGCCCGGGCGCGCCGGTCACCATCCGCACGCTTGATGGCAGAGAAACCTGGCACGGGCACGTGGAATCAATCCGCGGCGGCGTGGGGCGCATTGCCTATGAGAGTTTTACCGCCGGGCTGCCTGGCGACTTTACACGCCGCCGCGTCGCCGTGCGCGTGGTGATGGAATCGAACAATCCCTTCGACGCGAGCCAGTTCTTCGGAGTGGGCCGCAGCGTGGTGGTCTCTGTCAACGACCGTGAAT
>QHPA01000251.1:0-4230 GCA_003218935.1 Verrucomicrobiota bacterium | reverse complement strand
GCACTGGCGGGCGCGTGGGAAGCTTTCATGCAGTGGGGACGATTTCATCTGCCGCTGGTGAACGAGGATTCTTCACTGCTATGGATTTTGTGTCCCGCGATCCTGATGCTCGCCTGGGCGGGGTCGTTGTTGCTGCTGTTTGATCAGCCGCCGGATTGGTTGCGGTTGCCCGTAGGGCTCGTGTTCCTGTTCCTGCAAGTCAGCTATCTGGCCTTCCGGCTTTTGGCCACGTTGAGTTTTGACACCTGGCCGGATGCCGTCGTGAGCCTTCTCTTTTTTCTGTCGGAGGCCTTCATCCATTTCCGGATCGCTCTGGGAAATTTGTCGTTGCTTCGCTTGACTGATCGTTCGGCGCAGGCGGACGAGTCACAGGCTGCGGTCCAGGCGGGAGAATATCTGCCTAGGGTGGACGTGTTCGTGCCGACGTATTCCGAGCCGGTTGAAATGTTGCGGCGCACGATCATCGCTGGGCTGCTGCTACCTCGCCCGGCCCGACAACCGTCACGCCAAGGCAGGAAACCTGAACCACGCCCTGTTGTTGAGTGACGGCGAGTTGATTGTCTGTTTCGACGCTGATTTTATTCCCACGCGCGATTTCCTTCAGCGAACCGTAGGTTTTTTCCGCGAAGCCGACGTGGCGCTGGTGCAAACGCCGCAGAACTTCTTCAATGAAGATGCGGTGACCCGGAACCTCGGACTGGAGCGCGCGCTGGAGGACGAACAGCGTTTGTTCTTCCGCGCGCTCCAGCCGGCCCGCGATGCCATGAATGCCATCGTCTGCCACGGCAGTTGTTTTGTGGTGCGCCGTTCCGCGCTCGACGCCATCGGCGGGATCCCAACCGAGACGATCACCGAAGATTGGGCGACGTCGATCAAACTCCAGGCAGCCGGCTACAAGCTGTATTACCTGAATGAGGCGCTCTCCGCCGGCATGTCCGCGGACAAATGCGGTGAGTTTGTCCAACAACGCTCGCGGTGGGCGCAGGGTACGTTGCAGGCGCTCTTTGCTTCGACCAATCCGCTGGCCATTCCAGGACTGACCTGGCGGCAACGTCTCATGCACAGCTCGACCGTCGTCTATTATCTGGGGAGTGTGAGCAGCTTGTTCAACCTGATCGCGCCGCTCTTTTTCCTGTTCTTTGGAGCGCGTCTTCTGCGCATGACCGTGACGGAAATCCTGTTCTACCGCCTGCCCTTCACGGTCGGATTTTATCTGCTCTATTCCTGGCTGACGCGCCGCACGCGCTCGGCGGTGTGGACGGAATTTTATGAGGCGTTCCTGGCCCCCTCGATGGGTCTCACGGCGATCCGCAGCCTTTGCAAACCGTTTGGCGTCGGCTTCCGCGTCACGGACAAAGCGATCCGTCACCAGCGGCTCTGCGTGAATCGGCGTGTGGCGCTGCCGTTTTTCATTTTGTTCGTGTTGCATATTGCGGGAATCGTTTTTGCCCTGGCCATGCAGAGACAATACGAGGAGCGCGACGCGTTTGTCATCGCGACGTATTTCGCGGTCAGCAATCTCATCACTCTTTGGCTTTGCCTGCTGGTCTCCGTGGACGTGGCGCAGGAACATCCGTTTGTTCGCTTCACCCATCACCTGCCTTGCCTGTTGTTGTGGGACGACACCGGGCTGACGGGAGAAACGATTACTCTGTCCGAGGGCGAAGTTGTCTTCAAAGCGTCCGAGCGGGCGATGTCTGCCCAATTGCCGGACAAAGCGTTTATCCATTTGCCGTCGATCGAGCTTTCCGATGTGCCGGTGGTCGTACGGGAAGTCAGCGGCGACGGCCAGGTGACCGTCGAACTTCTCGGCCTCACCCTGGCACAGCGCCGCGCGCTGATCGCCCACCTTTACTGTCGGCCGCGGCAATGGAACCGACCGCCTCGAAGCGAACTCCGCGCCCTATGGGAATACGCGCGCGCAGGGTTGCGGGTCTATCCTCTGGCCGAATCACCTTGAGCACACTCGGCCGGCGTCTCCGAACCACTAGCGGCGCGTGTTCGATTGCTGCCAGCCTCGTGTTCCTCTTCGCCGCAAAGCGTGCGAGCCCAAATTCGTTTTGAACACACCCATTCCTGACTCGTGTGTCTTAGAACTATGGCCGAGTGACCGGCCTGCCTGGCCAGGCAGCCTGCATGCCTTGGCCCGGACAAAGACGTTGGCGGTGCGATCCGGGAGACAGACCGCACCGCCTTTGACTCGCCTGTGAAAAAGGACAAAACGCAGGCGAGCAAATCACATGCGGTGCGACCAGGTGGCGGACACACCGCAGATCGCGAGCTGAGCGCCAGAAGTGGCCATTCATCCCTGGCGACGAAACATCGCTGTCTAGCGAAGAAGCATTCTGAATGCCACTCAGAATTGAAATGTCGGCCCAAGTCGCCTGCGTTTTCAAAGCCCCGACCGGAAAGGAGGTACGAAGTGAAAGTATTGAGGATTTGAAGCCAATAACGGCGGCGAGACCCATCAACCAGGCCCGGCTTTCTTCAGTTTCAAAAATTTCTCCGCGTACTTCCCAAGCAAATCCGCTTCGAGATTGACCGCATCGCCCGCCTCGCGTTCGCGCAGGGCCGTGACTTCACAGGTGTGCGGAATAATCCAGACGCGAAAACTTCTCTTTGCAACCGCCGCGACGGTAAGACTTATGCCATCAACAGCAATAGCGCCCTTCAACACGATGTAACGCATCACCTCCGGTGGCGCGGCGATTTCGAGCGCCTCGTCACCGGCAACGATCGTTCGAGGTTGACCAGCGAACCGACGCGGGCAAATTGCAGGTTTGTCCGTTCCCACGTTTCGCGCAGCAAATCGAACTGAAGCAGCTTCTGTTTCGAGCGCGAAACCAGCTTCACGACGGTAAGACAGCAGCCGTTCAGGGCCAGGCTGTCGCCGACCTTCAGTCCGCGGGCGCAGACTTTCGCGCGCACGACCAGTTGAATCGACCGGGCCGAAGGCTTAATGCCTTCGACGGCGCCAGTTTCTTCGACAATGCCGGTGAACATAAACAGCGCGCGCCTCCAGCGTGCTGGTTGCGCGGTATCCATGCCACGCGTTCGCGCGAAGCTCGGAAGCTTCGCAACTTGCAGGCAGGATGCCTGCGCTACGATGCCGGTCCAACCCGCGCGGTCAACAGCAAATCCGGCCCGAACCGGCGCCATTCGACCTCGTGGAGTTGAATGATTTCGTCCAACCGCTGCACGCCCTCGCCGGCGACCGCTTTCCGCGCGTCGCGACCGCCCAGGATTTTGGGCGCGTAAAAAAACGTGACGCGCTGCGCAAAACCACCGAGCAGAAACGACGCGTTCGCTTCGCCGCCGCCTTCGACCAGCAGGCTCGTCACATTTTCGCGGCCAAGTTTTTTGAGCAACCAGCGCAAATCGATTTTCGATTTTCGATTTTCGATTTTCGATTTGACCGTGGGCGCGGTAATGACTTTCACGCGCCTTGCCAACGCCGCCACTCGTTTTTTTGGCGCCACTTTGCCGACGACAATCGTTGTCAACGCCGCGTGTTCGTCGTTCACAACGTTTGCGTTCAGCGGCGTTCGCGCCATCGCATCGAGTACGATTCGACGCAACGGATTCCCGTCATCCCGCATTCCGCGTTCCGCGTTCCGCGCGCGCGAAGTCAGACTCGGGTCATCCGTTAAAATGGTGTTCACGCCGACCAGAATCGCATCCGCGCCCTGACGAAGTTTCATCGCGAACGCGCGGGCCTTTTCGCCGGTGATCCATTTCGATTCGCCCGACGCCGTGGCGATCTTGCCGTCGAGCGTCATTGCCGCTTTCACCATGACGAATGGCGTTCGATGGACAATCCAGTGATTGAACGCTTCGTTCAGCCGCGCGCAATCATCGGCCAGCTTTTGGTGGGGCGAGCGTCCTCGCGAACCAGAGCGCGGCTCCACAGCAGCCTCGCCCCACCGCGCCAGGTCGCTCAGAGTTGTGACGGCAATTCCCGCGCGTTTCAAAATTTTGAAAGCCCTGCCGCGATGTTTCGGATTGGGGTCCGTTGCTCCGACAACGACGCGCCGAATGCCGGCGGCTTTGATGGCGTCGGTGCAAGGCGGCGTGCGGCCGTGCGTGCTGCACGGTTCCAGGGTGACGTAAAGTGTCGCGCCTTTGGTGCTGTGATCGCGCTCGTGCGCATCGCGAATCGCTTCGACTTCCGCGTGCGGTTCGCCCGCGCGATTATGCCAGCCTTGGCCGATGATTTTGGCGTTCTTCACG
>QHPA01000067.1 GCA_003218935.1 Verrucomicrobiota bacterium | reverse complement strand
TGCAACCGACTGCCTTGGTCCATGAGGCGTGGCTTCGCCTCACGACCGACGAGGAAATGGGCTGGCAGAACCGTGGACACTTTTTTGGCGCTGCAGCGGAAGCCATGCACCGCATACTGATTGAGCGGGCACGGCGCAGGTCCCGGCTCAAGCACGGCGGAGGTCAGGTGCGCATCGACATTCAGGAATTGGAACTCGCCGACGCGACGCCCGACGAAAAGGTGCTGTTGATCAACGAGGCGTTGGAGCGTCTTCAGGCCGAGGACCCTGAAAAGGCGCGCGTGGTCGTGATGAAATTTTTCGGTGGACTGACCAACCGGGAACTGGCGGAAAGCCTGAACGTGACCGAGCGCACTGTCGAACGCCATTGGGCCTACGCCAAGGCGTGGTTGTTCGCGGCCGTCAGGCAGGAGCTTTGAACCTGGAATGGAGGGGGTGATTTAAGTGTCGGTTTTTGCCTTCTACCGGCGCATGTATCAGATGAAGAGCCTGTGCCCGTTTCGATGATGAATGACGCCAGACAACAGGAAGAAACGCTTTTCGATGCCGCCCGGAAGTTGACCGATCCGGTCCAGCGCAAGGCGTTCGTCGACGCCGCGTGCGCAGACAATCCCGAACTGCGTCGCCGCCTCCTAATCCTGTTGTCTGCCGAGCCAGACGCCGACAAGTTTTTTGAAGAGAGCGGTGCTGCGTTGAACGCTCCGGGCGACGCAGCAGAATCCCCAGCCGAAAAAGCGGAGCAAGGAGACACCGTCCGAGTGACGCTACCACCCGAAGAACAACCGGGCGCGCGCATCGGGCATTACAAACTGCGTGAGAAGCTTGGTGAAGGCGGTTGTGGCGTTGTCTATGTGGCCGAGCAGGAAGAGCCGGTCCGCCGGCGAGTCGCCTTGAAGGTCATCAAGCTGGGGATGGACACCCGGCAGGTTGTCGCTCGCTTCGAGGCGGAGCGCCAGGCGCTGGCGATCATGGACCATCCAAACATCGCCAAAGTGCTCGACGCCGGCACCACCGAGAACGGCCGTCCTTACTTCGTGATGGAATTGGTTCGCGGCATTCGCATCACGGATTATTGCGACCAGAATCACCTCGACACCAACCAGCGATTGGAGTTGTTCATCCAGGTCTGCAACGCCGTACAGCATGCACATCAAAAGGGAATCATCCACCGCGACCTGAAGCCGTCGAACATTCTGGTCACCTTGCACGACGGCGTGCCGGTTCCGAAGGTCATTGACTTCGGCATCGCCAAAGCCACGCAGGGCCGCTTGACCGACGGCACTGTCTATACGGAACTGCACCAGTTCATCGGCACGCCCGCTTACATGAGCCCGGAACAGGCGGAGATGAGCGGGCTGGATATCGACACGCGCAGCGACATCTACAGCCTGGGCGTACTCCTCTATGAACTTTTGACGGGTGACACTCCGTTCGACGCCAAGGACCTTCTGAAGCAGGGACTGGACGGCATCCGCCGCACGATTCGAGAGATCGAACCACCGCGCCCGAGCACCCGACTGGCCACCCTGACGGACGCGCAACGCACCACCGTCGCAAAGGCCCGATCCACGGATTCTGTAAAGCTCCGCTCACAATTGCGCGGGGACCTCGACTGGGTGGTCATGAAGTGTCTGGAGAAGAATCGCTCCCGCCGCTATGAGACTGCCAACGGTCTGGCGATGGACCTCAAACGGTTTCTCCACAACGAACCGGTCGTGGCCCGTCCGCCCAGCGCGACATATCGGCTGGAGAAACTGGTGCGGAGGAACAAGCTCGCTTTTGCCGCCGGCGCTATCGTTTTCCTCGCGCTGATAGTCGGCCTGGGCACGACGACTTGGGCGTTGTTCAGAGAACAGGTAGCCCGCAAAGAGGCGGACCTGCGCCGACAGGAATCGGAAAAGGCGCGCGCTGATGAAAAGCAACAGCGGTTGCGGGCCGAGGCGGAAGAATTGACTGCGCGACGATTTGCGTACGCATCCGACATGAACCTGGTACAACAGGCCCTGGCGGCGAATAATCTTGGACGCGCGCGGGAAGTGTTGCAACGCAATCGCCCGCAACCGGGTCAAGTCGATTTGCGCGGATGGGAATGGCGTTATCTGTGGCAGCGGTGCCGGGGCGATGCGCTGTTCACACTCCGTAAACGGCCGGATACGCACTTATTTGCCGTCTTTGCCGATTCAGGAAAGCTGGTCGCACTCCGGCACGATTACGGGGCCGTTGAGCTTTGGGACATGGCCAGTCATCGGCAAGTCGGGGAATTGCCGGGCTTCGGTTATTGCAGGGCATTGGCTGTTTCCTCGGACGGTACGCTCCTGGCCTACGGCAGTACCAATGCGAATGGTCGGTTCATGGTCGAGTTGTGGAATGTGGCGACGAAAACTGCAGTGACTCAACTTCAATTGGATGGAGAGGCAATGTCGCTTGCGTTCACCCCGGACGGCAAGAGACTCGCTGTTTATGCCAAGGACCCGATAGTGTTGCTTTGGAATCTGGAGAGGCAGGAAATTATAAGAAAAATCCCGGCAACGTCGGAGGCTGGAGAACACAAAGGAGTTGTCTTGTTTTCTAGGGATGGCAAATGGATGGCTATTGGCGGCACAGACGGCCGGGTCCGGCTGTTTGACGCGAACACCTACGAGTTGAAGAGCCGGTTCAGCGCGTCCTCGGAAGGAATCACTGCGCTTTCCTTCTCGCCCAGCGGAGCGCTGTTGGCGTCTGGTTCAGGTTACGCAGACACCGCAGTGAAACTTTGGGTGGTTCCGACTGGCGAACACGCCGGTACTCTCACTGGACACAATGCGTGGGTCAGTGGATTGGCGTTTGCGCCGGACGGCAAGAGCCTAGCCAGCGCCGATGGCGATCAAACGATTCGACTGTGGGATGCTCTAAACCACGAACAAATCTCTCTGCTCCGCGGACATCTGGACGAGGTTCATACGTTGGCGTTTTCCCCTGACGGGCGGAGACTGGTTACCGGCAGCAAGGATGGCGAGGTCTGTATCTGGGATCCAAACCTCAAGCACGCCGACGAAGTTGAGGTTGTCGCGTCCTCCGCGGTGCACCTGGTGAGGTTTTTACCGGACAGCAAATCATTTGTGTCAGTGAACCACGACGGTTCGTTGTCCTTGTGGGACGCCAGGGAATTGCGCGAGAAGGAAAAGATTTCGAAACTGGGATCGGACAACATGAGCTGTGTCATATCACCCGATGAACGGACGATGGCGGTCGGGGACCGTAATGGGAGAATAAAGATATGGGATTTCGTTGCCCGGCGGGAAGTAACAACGTTTAAGAGCCATGATGCTCCCGTCTCGCCTTGGAGATTCCTTGCTCGTGGCAAGGTTTTGCTCTCCGGGGACTCGACCTCCGTGGTCAAACGGTGGGAGGTGGGTTCGTGGCGGGAGATTGCGTCGTGGCAGATTGACCCTAATCTCAGTGCGGTGACCGTCAGTCCCGACGAACGTCTCCTGGTCACAGGACTTCCCAGTGGAACGATCAAGATGTGGAACACTGTCGATGGCCACGAGCTGGCGGCTTTTTCAGGCCATCTCGGGGTTGTCACCGTGGTGGCGTTCTCGCCCGAAGGCAGGTTACTGGCAACCGGCGGTCTGGACGGCTTGGCAAAGCTGTGGGACCCCATCACGCGCAAAGAACGGGCTGTGTTGAAAGGTCATTTGCTCGGTGTCCATTCAATTGGATTTTCTCCCGATGGGCAACGGCTGGCCACGGGGAGCAACGCCAAGGAAGCCATCAAAGTGTGGGACCTCTCGACGGGCCAGGAATTATTGAATCTGAAAGGCCAGGGCGCCCAGTTTAGGCAGACGGTTTTTTCTCCTGACGGCAATCTGCTGGTGTCGTTCAATGACCAAGATAAGCTCCACGTCTGGCGCGCCCCTCCACTGATGGAAATCGACGCAATCGAAATGGCCGACGCGAAATCAAATTAAGGTCGGGTTTGCTGACCTTTACGAACATCTCGATATTTGTTGGGGAAAGCATGCGACGATCCTCAGGCCGGACGCGTGGAGGACCATTAAGGTGATTTTCGTTGTCGGGTTTTGGTGCTGGACGACGCATGTATGAGGTGAAGAATTCATAACTACTGTGATTGTGAATGACACGAGATCGAAATAACTGAACTTACTTTTGGAGGTAACAGATGAAGTCCAAATCCCTGATCACCGTGTTGATGCTGACGCTCCCATTGACCGGCCTGACTCAATCACCCGGCACCAAACTATGGGAGTTCACCGCTGGCGGCGGCATCGGGTCTTCGCCGGCAATTGCGGTGGACGGCTCGATCTATTTTGGTTCTGACGCTAAAAAACTCTACGCTTTGACCCCGGACGGCGCGAAGAAGTGGGAATTCACCGTGGGCGCGGAAATCCGGTCGGCACCGGCGATTGCCCCGGATGGAACGCTGTATTTTGGCGCCGACGACAACAAGCTTTACGCGGTCAACGCAGATGGCACGGCGCGCTGGTCCTTCCCGGCGGGCGGCACCGTGGACACGTCGCCGGCTCTGGGCACGAACGGGACGATTTACTTCAGCAGCGGTGGAGGCAACTTGTACGCTCTCAGTCCTGGCGGAACAAAGCTTTGGGAGTTCAACGCCGGCGTGACATTTCGGTGCTCACCCGTGGTAGGTCCGGATGGGACGATTTACGCGGGTTCCAATGACAAGTTGCTCTACGCGATAAGGCCGGACGGCACGCAGAAGTGGAGTGTCGGATTCAACGCGTTGGTGGCAGGACTGGCCATCGGCGCGGACGGAGCGATTTACGCGACCACAGGCTTTGGTGAAGCCAGGCTATACGCGATCAATCCTGACGGCACGACGCGTTGGTCGTTTCAGGCTGGCAGCTACATTTTTGGCTCACCGGCGGTCGGGTCGGACGGCACGATCTATTTCGGTTGCTTCGATCAAAATCTTTACGCCGTGAATCCGGACGGCTCGCAAAAGTGGAAGTTTGCCGTTGGTGACTCCATCGAATCAACGCCAGCGATTGCAAGTGATGGCACGGTGTATTTTGGCTGTAGCGATCAGAAGCTTTATGCCCTGGATAGCGCAGGGACGAAGTTGTGGGCATTTGCCGCCGGGGGCGCGGTCATCTGTTCACCTGTAATTCGCGAAGACGGCTCGGTCTGCATCGGCGCTTTTAATTCCAAATTCTATGCGGTGGCCGGCAGCAGTGGCCTGGCGGAGGGTGCCTGGCCGATGTTTCATCGCGATCCGCACCACACGGGCAACAGCGGACTTGCCCTGCCGCCGCACGTTCGCTTGACCAGCCCGACGAATGGCGCGGTTTTCTTTCCCGGACAGCCGATTTCAATCACTGCCGCGGCAGCCGCTTTTGGAACGACGATCTCGCAAGTCAATTTCTTTCAGGGCGCGAACCTGATCGGCACTGCGACGAACCCACCTTACAGCCTCACATGGTCGAATGCGCCGGTGGGCAGTTACACGCTCACGGCGCGAGCTACAGACGCGCTCGGTGGCGCATCGACATCGGCACCCGTGGCCATTTCTGTCGCGACTCGCCTTGCGATCAACCTGACCAGCCCAACCAACGGTTCCGAAATCTTCTTTCCGACCAACCTTACGCTCACGGCTGAGGTGAGCGACCCGGATGCGACCGTGACCAAAGTCGAATTCTTCGCCAGCACCAACAAACTTGGCGAAGCGGCGGCTGCGCCTTACGACTTTGTCTGGACAAATCCTCCCGCTGGTCCACACGTCCTGACCGCCAAAGCGGCCGATACGCTGGGCGGAGCCGGGACTTCCGGTCCTATCAACGTCACTGTATATGCGACGAATGCCGTGGTCGCTCGAAACGACGCTTACGTTACTGCTGAGGACACGCCACTGAACGTGGCCGCGCCGGGGGTATTGGCGAATGACACAAACCGCAATCCGACTCCGGCCAGCGCGGTGCTGGTGAGCGGCGTGGCGCACGGCGATTTGAATCTCAATGCTGACGGTTCCTTCTTCTACACGCCGGGTACGAACTATAACGGGACAGACTCGTTCAATTATCAGGCGGTCTCCGGTAGCGTCACTAGCGCGCCCGCGACGGTGCAGGTCGTGGTGACACCGGTCAATGACGCTCCTGTGGCCCAGGCCGCAACGATTACGCTAAATGAGGACACGCAGGCCAGCTTTAACTTGACCGGCACGGACGCCGATGCTGACCCGCTCACGTTTCACATCCTCACCCAGCCACTGCACGGCAACCTGTATCTCAACGGCCAGAGCGGCAACTCGATGGCGGTTATCTACGTGCCGTTTCCGAATTACAACGGGTCGGACAGTTTCAGTTTCTCTGTCAATGACGGAGCTATAGACTCCACTGCCGCCACGGTGAGCCTGCTTATCAGTCCGGTGTCCGACGCACCTTTCGCCAACAACGATGAGTACTCGGTCGCGCAAAATGGTTCGTTGAATGTGTCCGCCGCACTGGGTGTTCTGGCCAATGATTACGACGGAGACGGTCAACCGCTGACGGCCAATCTCGTGACCGGCCCGACCAACGGTGTGCTCATCCTTACCACTGACGGTTCGTTCAGCTATACTCCAAATGCCGGCTTCACGGGTTACGATCACTTCACTTACGCGGCCAATGACGGCGCTCAAACCGGCAACACCGCGACGGTGACGCTCGCTGTCGGGAATGAACAGTGGGACGACCAGTTCAACTATTCCCGGTTCAACCAACTGGTCCGCGCGATTGCGGTGGCGACGAACGGTGATGTTTACGCCGGCGGCACGCTGTCCCGCTCTCTTGGCTACGGTGGTATCGCGCGATGGAATGGGCGCATTTGGCTGCCGCTGGGCAATCGTCCGAGCAACGGTGTAGGCGGAAATGTGAACGCAATGGTCTGGCAGGGGAGCGATCTCTGCGTCGGCGGTGCGTTTATTGATGCGGGCGGACGGCCGGCGATGTCTCTGGCCAGATGGAACGGACAGGTTTGGTCGAACATTGGTGGAGGTGTGGGCGGTCCGGTCAACGCGCTTGCCGTAAGCGGCGATTCGCTCTATGTCGGCGGACAATTCAACTCAGCAGGCAACCAGAGCGCTGCCAATATTGCCCGGTGGGACGGCACGAACTGGTTCAACCTTGGCGTCGGAGTTGATGGCGAAGTGCGCGCGATAGCCGTCGGAACCAATGGTGACGTTTATGTGGGAGGCGCGTTCACCAACGCGGGCGGCGTCACTGTCAACCGGATCGCTCGCTGGAACGGCAGCGCCTGGACGTCCCTGGGCTCAGGCGTGAGTGGTCCCGTGAACGCGCTCGTTGTGCAGGGAACCAATCTCTACGCTGCCGGCGGCTTTACCAACGCCGGCGGTATATCAGCGACGAACGTTGCGCGCTGGGACGGGGTTCAGTGGTCCGCGCTCGGCAACGGGGTGCCGGGAGATTATATCGGTGCGCTGGCAATGAAAGACGGAGAATTGTATGCGGGCCAGGGCAACGATCAACAGGGCAACTTCACACCGGTTCAAATCTTCAAATGGAACGGAACGAACTG
The DNA here is from genome assembly GCA_003218935.1 of Verrucomicrobiota bacterium. Taxonomy (GTDB): domain Bacteria; phylum Verrucomicrobiota; class Verrucomicrobiia; order Limisphaerales; family AV2; genus AV2. The sequence continues at coordinate 4,366 of QHPA01000067.1, read as the reverse complement.
GTCCGCGCTCCCGCAAAGCTTGAGCGCGGAACAATATTCCCGGGTGCTGGCGCTGGCGTTCAGAGGGAATGACCTCATCGCGGGCGGCGGCTTCACAAGCGCGGGAAACGCAATCGTTGACTATATCGCGTCATGGGACGGCCAGAACTGGCACGCGCTGCACAACGGCATCCCGAACGGCAGCGTTTGGGCGGTCGCGCCGCAGGGTACGAACGTTTACCTCGGCGGAGATTTTACCTCCGTCGCCGGGACGCCGATGAACCGCATCGTCCGATGGGACGGGACCAACTGGTGGTCGCTCGGAAACGGCACGAACGGCGGTGTGAACCAAACCGTGTATGCCATGTCGGCGGCTTCGTCGGGCGTGGTTTATGTCGCGGGAGACTTCACCCAGGCGGGCGCGGTCGCGGCGAATCGGATCGCCCGTTGGGATGGGAACACCTGGTCACCGCTGGGTATCGGGCCGACGAACGGCCTCGGCGGCACCGTGCGCGCGCTGGTGATGAGCGATGCCGGTGAACTGTTTGCCGGCGGCCGTTTCACGAGCGCCGGAGGACTTGCGGCCAAGAACATAGCCAAATGGAATGGGCAGTCGTGGTCCGCGCTCGGCGAGGGCATTGATGGCGACGTGCTGGCGCTGGCGACGAGCGGGACGGACCTTTACGCAGGCGGCGGTTTCTTCACTGCCAGCGGCCTCACCGTCAATAACATCGCCCGTTGGGACGGCGCCAAATGGAATCCGGTTGGCACGGGCATCACGGCGCCCGGTCCAAGCGTGGTAGTTTATTCGCTCGCCGTGCGCGGCACCGAACTGTTTGCCGGTACTGAGATCGGCACGTCGGGCGGTCAGTCTATGCCGTATCTCGTGCGCTGGGACGGCGCCAATTGGTCGCCCATCGCCAGCACGTTGGATATGCCCGGACGCATCCTGACCATTCGCGCTCTGCAAATGGTCGGTCGTGATCTTTATGCGGGCGGCTTGTTTTCGCGCATCGACACTCTTCAAACGTTTTCTCTGGCGCGTTGGGACGGGGTGAATTGGTTTGCGCTCGGCACCGGCATCGAGGGAAACGACCCTTATGTAAATGCTCTGGCGCTCCGCGACAACGAACTGTTGGTGGGTGGATCGTTCACGGAGGCCGGAACAAAATCGTCCACGCGCTTCGCTCGTTGGTTGCTTACGAACGCACCGCCGGTCATCCAGCTTGTCAGCCCGGCGCCGGGCGCGGTCTTCACCGTCGGCGATAACATCTCGCTCGCCGCGAATGCGACCGACCCTGATGGCACGGTGACTCGCGTGGATTTCTATGCCGGCGCGACGTTGCTGGGCACGCGGACGAGTGCGCCGTTCTCGCTCACGTGGAGCAACGTGTTTACAGGCGATTATCTCGTCTTCGCCACGGCGACCGACAACCGCGGCGAAGTAACCACTTCCGCGCCGCTCGCAGTTCGTGTGGTGCCGCCTGCCGGCGACATCCCGCCCACCATTTCCATCGTGAGTCCAACGAATGGCGCCGTGTTCACAGCCGGTCGAACCCTGGGAATAACGGCCAACGCGACGGACAACGACGGCTCAATCCACCAGGTGGCGTTTTACGAAGGCAGCAATTTTATCGGGATCGTAACAAACAGTCCTTACACGATCGCATGGAGTAATGCGGTTGCGGGGAACTACACGCTCACCGCTCTGGCGATGGATAATCTGGGCGCAACGAATTCAGCGACGATTCAGATTACCTTGCAGCATCCACCAGAAGTTTTTGTTGCCAGTCCAAGCGAGGGAGACCGATACACGATCCCAGCCAACGTCCGCCTCATGGCGGACGCACGCGATTTCGAAGGCCCTGTCAGCCGTGTGGACTTCTACACAAACGGCGTCTTCCTCGCGACCGCGAACCAGTTCAGTTCTCCCGATTTCAGTTTCACCTGGACCAATGCTCCGGTCGGCAACTACACCCTGACCGCCGTGGCAATTGACGCCTTCGGAGCCGCAACGACATCGGCGCCGGTGCATTTTTCGGTCGAGACGCCCAATGCGCTTCCACAAGTCCGGATTCTCAGTCCGGCGGCTGGCGCCATTTACTCCGCACCGACAAACATCGTGGTGGTGGTGGACGCGTCCGACCCGGACGGCAGCATTCAGCAAGTCCAACTGTATTCGTACGATTTTCTGTTGGGCATCCTGACCAACCAACCTTTCGTCTTTGTGGTGCGCAACCTCACGGAGACAACCTATTGCCTCAACGCCCGGGCTCTGGACAATCGCGGAGGGACCGGCGTTTCTAGCCAGGTATGTGTCACAGTCACTAACGATCCGACTCGGATGCCCAAATACAACATTATCGATCTGGGGGCCTTGGTCGGTCCGGAGAGCCGGGCGAACGGTATCAACGACGACGGAGTGGTAGTTGGTGACGGAAAGACACCCGACTACCGGCAACGCCCTTTCATCTACCGAAATGGGGCGGTACAGATACTGCCTTTGCTCGGTGGCGAAGGTCTGGGTGGCGGCGGTGGTGCCCTGGCGATTAACGATGCCGGGTTCGTCACCGGTTACGCCGCCGATGGCAGCGGATATCCGCACACGTTTCTGTACGACGGGATCAACATGGTGAACCTGGGCACTCTCGGAGGGCGACAAAGTTTTGGCCGCGCAATCAGCGCATCCGGCCAGATTGTAGGAGAGGCCGAGGATGACAACAACCAAACACGGGCATTCCTGTTCAGCAATGGAGTCATGACCAACCTTGATTCTTTCGGTGGCTCCGAAAGTGGAGCACGCGGCATCAACAATACCGGACAGGTCGTTGGCGCAGCCCGCTTGCCATCGGGAAAGACACGCGGGTTTGTTTATAGCCCGAACACGGGCATGACGACGCTGGAAACTCTGGGAGGAGACAACAGCCAGGCTCTGGCCATCAATAATTCCGGGCAGATCGTTGGTGACGCATCAACGGCGGACGGCCACACCCATGCTTTGCTCTATCTGCACGGCTTCCTGATCGATCTGGGGACATTCGGCGGCTTCAACAGCATCGCCACCGACACTAGTGAACGCGGCCAGATTGTCGGCTGGGCAGAAGACGTCCATCTGAGGTCGCACGCGTTTCTGTGGCACAATTGCGTCCTTTATGACCTCAACCAGCTCATTCCGCCCGGCTCCGATTGGGTCTTAACTCAAGCCAACGGCATCAATGACTCGGGCCAAATCGTCGGCTTCGGCAAGAAGGGACTGGTTGATCAGAACGACCGCGCGTTCCTTTTGACTCTGGCTCCGGACAGTCCACAACGGCCGGAAGACAATCAATTGATAAGTTTCAAGAACGGACACTTCGATTTCTGCATGCCCGTTCCCTTGGGTTCACCGTTCGTGCTGGAGGCCTCCACTAACCTGGTAAATTGGATTCCGGTTTCCACAAATTACAACCGAAGTGGCTTGGTCGATTTTAACGATCCGCAAGCTGGCGGTTTCTCCACACGGTTTTACCGTGCCGTTCCTCTACCATGAAGGACCCGCAAGACAGAATTCATTTGATGGCATAAAAAAGCAATGGCAGAGGTTGCCCTATCCAGCAGTGGACTAAAGGCCTGGATTGGCGCCTGACAGCATCTTTATCCAGGCAGACACGATTGTGTTGAGGTGATGGTCGCCTTTGCTTCGGTTGGGATGTTGGCGACGGGGAGACGGAGCGATTCCGGAGGCGGGGAACAAGGGGGGCCGCAGGAAGTGGCGGAGCGACCAAGCCAAGCCCACAACGGAAGTTATTCCGCATCCCGTTTTATGCCGCATGGTTTACGATTCGGCCCGGTTTGATTGGGGCGACCCATTCGCCGCTGCGGCATAAAACGGAGGCTTTGTCAGAGCCCTTTGAGATAGCTCAGCAGTTGGTCGTCGGGCCGGTATCGCCCCTGCTTGCTTCGCGTCGGATTCATTTTGGCGAGGACGGTCTCCTTTAATTGGAGGTTCGCGTCCAGGTAAATCTGCGTTGTTTCCAGCGACTCGTGGCCGAGCCAGATGGCAATCAGCGCTCGATCAACTCCGGCCTGGAGCAACTCCATCGCTGCGGTATGGCGCAAGACGTGCGGTGTCACGCGCTTTTTCGCAAGCGAGGGGCACGCGCATTGAGCTGCTGTGACATGTTTAGCGAGCGCGTGCTGCACAGCATCCGCGCTGAGGCGACCGCCGCTGCTATTGGGGAAGAGGAAACGCGATTCGTCACCACCTTGCTCGTTGATCCATGCTTTGAGAACAGCCATTGTTGGTTTCGCCAGTGGTGTGCATCGCTCTTTCCGTCCTTTACCTTCGCAACGGACGTGTGCACCGGGACCGAGCGCCACGTCTCTTTGCCTCAACCCAGTAATCTCG
>QHPA01000250.1 GCA_003218935.1 Verrucomicrobiota bacterium | reverse complement strand
ACCGCCGCATCCATCTTGATCAGCGGCCAGGGGCGTTGAAGCCTTCGCCCGGAATTTTCTCCGTCGCGTCGATGCCGAGTTTGCTGGCGATGGCGACTTCGCTGGTGACGTGCTCGAGCACGTCGGCCAGGCCTTTGGTGAAGATGCTGTCGCGCTGCGCATCGACCTGCTCCGCCTCACACCAAAACTCCTTTCACCACCTCGCCGGCAACATCGGTCAGACGGTAGTCGCGACCCTGGAAACGGAAGACCAGGCGCGTGTGGTCGATGCCGAGTTGTTGCAGGATGGTCGCCTGAAGGTCAAACACATGGACGGGGTTCTCGGCCACGTTGTAGCCGTAGTCATCGGTCGTCCCGTAGCTCACACCCGGCTTCACGCCAGCGCCTGCCATCCAGACGGTGAAACAGCGCGGATGATGGTCGCGGCCGTAATCGTCCTTCGTCAGTTTGCCTTGCGAATAGTTCGTCCGTCCGAATTCGCCGCCCCAAACCACGAGCGTATCATCGAGCAGGCCGCGTTGTTTGAGGTCGGTAACGAGCGCGTAACAGGCCTGGTCCACGTCCTTGGCCTGACGGCGAATGCCGCTGGGCAAATTGCCGTGATGGTCCCAGCCGGGGTGATAAAGCTGGATGAACCGCACGTTGCGCTCCGCCATCCGGCGCGCGAGCAAACAATTCGCGGCGAAGGCGCCAGGATTTTTCGCCTCGTCGCCGTAAAGCGCGAAGGTGCTGTCCGGTTCCTGCGAAATGTCCATGACTTCCGGCACGCTCGTTTGCATCCGGTAAGCCATTTCGTATTGGGCGACCCGCGCGTTGATTTCAGGATCGCCGAGGTCCTGAAACTGCAGCGCCTCCAACTCCGCGAGCCGATCCAGCATTTTACGGCGGCTCCCGGCGGACACGCCGTCGGGGTTTTGCAGGAACAACACCGGGTCTTTGCCACTGCGGAATTGCACACCTTGATGCAGGCTCGGCAGGAAACCGTTACCCCAGAGACGCGCGTAAAGCGGCTGGTCGATGCGGTCTTTGGAAATGAGGACGACAAACGCGGGGAGGTTTTCGTTCGCGCTGCCGAGGCCGTAACTGAGCCACGCGCCCATGCTCGGCCGGCCGGCCAGTTGCGAGCCGGTCTGAAAGAACGTGATCGCGGGGTCGTGGTTGATGGCCTCGGTGTGCATGGACTTGATGAAGCAGAGTTCGTCCACGAGCTTCGCCGTCCACGGCATCAAGTCGCTCACCCACGCGCCGCTCTGGCCGTGCTGCGCGAACTTGAAGATGGAACCGGCCATGGGCAACGTCGCCTGATAACCCGTCATGCCGGTCAGACGCTGGCCCATGCGCACGCTGGCGGGCAGGTCCTCGCCATTGTGTTCGTTGAGCGCGGGTTTGTAGTCGAACAAATCGAGTTGCGACGGTCCGCCGGCCATGAACAGGTAGATGATGCGATTGGCTTTGGGCGGAAAATGCGGAGCGGACAAAATGCCTTTGAACGGGTTCTCAGATTTCGCCGCCGCGCCGAACGCGTCACGGTTCAGCAGGCCGAAGAGCGCGGCCCCGCCCAGACCGAACGCGAACCGGCCAAAGAATTCGCGCCGGTTCATCGCAAAGTTGATATGGGTGCAGTTCATAGGCGGTTGCGTGGTTTTTTGAGGACCTTTCGACCGAAGACAGGGCATTTCCCATCACCCCGGCCCTCTCCCGAGGGGAGAGGGAGAACCGTTAGCCGCCTGGAGACGAAGCCGGCGCCACTCGCTTGTTTGCCGCGCATGGGGAGTTCCCTCTCCCTGAGGCAGAGGGACAGGGTGAGGGGGAAGACAATCTCGCTTTCCCAATCGCGTAATCTATCCTGGGCCATCATACCAGTAAGTCATCGTCGCATCACGGCTTCGTCGTGGTTCAACAAAGCTTCGGCCAAAATCGTGCCGGCCGCAAGGTCCACAGGCGGGAGCGACGGGTCATTCGGCTCTTCGCCCACAGCGAGCAGTTTCGCGGCGGCCTGTTGATCGTGGGCGAACAACTCGCGCTGCTCACGGAAGAGTTGTTTGAGAACGGCGAGTTCCTTCGGCGTCGGACGCCGCGAAGTCAGCAGGCGAAACGCCCAGGAGATCCGATCGTCGAGCGCAGCGCCGCCTTCCTTAAACATTCGTTCGCCGATCAATCGCGCGGCTTCGACGATCTGATTGTCGTTGAGCAAGGCGAGCGCTTGCAGTGGCGTGCTGGTGCTCTGGCGGCGGACGATGCACACATTGCGTTCCGGCGCGTCGAACGCAACCATGACCGGCGGCGGGACGGTGCGTTTCCAGAACGTGTATAGGCTGCGTCGGTGCAGGTCATCGCCATGACCTTGTTCGTATCTCGGGTTGCCCATGGCGATTTCCCAGAGACCCGGCGGCTGATACGGCCTGACGCTCGGCCCCCCCATCTTTTCCACCAGCAGTCCGCTCGTGGCGAGCGCTCCGTCTCGTAGCATCTCCGCCGTGAGACGACGAGCCGGACCGCGGGCGAGCAATTTGTTGTCCGGATCGCGGGCGAGCAGTTCGGGGCTCCCCTTGGACGACTGGCGGTACGTCGCGGACATCGCGATCTTCTTCAACATCGTCTTGTAATCCCAGCCCGACGACATGAAATCGCGCGCGAGCCAGTCAAGCAGTTCGGGATGCGTCGGGACGGCGCCTTGCGCGCCGAAGTTGTCGCTCGTTTCCACAATACCCCGTCCGAACATCATCTGCCACGCGCGGTTTACTGTGACGCGCGCCATCAACGGATTTTCCGAAGACAGCAACCATTGCGCGAGGCCAAGTCGGTTACGCGGCGCGTCAGGGGGGAACGGCGGCAGCGCCTTCGGCGTATCGGCGGAGACCTGCTCGCCGGGCGAGTCGTATGCACCGCGTTTCAAAATGTAAGCCGGCTTCGGTTGCGGCAGTTCCTCCATCGCCATGATTTCCGGGATCGGGTTGATGAGGTGGCTTTGCTCGCGTCGCAGCGCGATCAAATCCGCGAAGAATTGTTTGGCCGGCGGATAAACATTCGCCACGTAGTAGTCCAGCAGACCCTCTCGCTGCGCGGTGGTTAGCGATTCTGAATTTGCGTTCCAGGCAGCGCGCAGGTCGTCACGGCCCGCGACATCCGCAACCTCGATCCCGGTCAGCGCACGATTGAAAACACGAAGCTCGTCCACCTTGCCGCCTTTGAACCCGGCGTCACGAAACCGGTAGCCGACGGCCAGGTCAGGCTCGCCGCCCGTGTAAGTGATGTCTTTGCGCAATTTGTCGCGAACGACCTCAAACTCGACCGGCGCGCCGTTGAGGAAAAGGCGGACACCGGCCGCTTGACTCGACCCGTCATAAGTGAACGCCACATGAACCCACTCGTTCGTCGGGATCGCCGTTTTGCTGCGAACTTTCAGCGAATTGCCCGGCCATAGATGATGGAGGCCAACCGCCGGACGTTCATCCTCCAGCAGCAATTCGTAACCGCGACTCCCGGCGTCGACGGGCGCCTTCGTGTGATGGAGCACGACGTACCGGGAAG
>QHPA01000249.1 GCA_003218935.1 Verrucomicrobiota bacterium | reverse complement strand
CTCTGTGCTGTTAGGCAAAGGCGATGGCACCTTTCAGTCGGCCGTCAACTACTGCGCAGGAGCGGGCCCTCGATCGGTCGCGGTGGGCGACTTCAACAAGGATGGCAAAACCGACCTCATCGTTGCCAATTGGTTTTCGCACCATGTCTCGATGCTGGTGGGCAGGGGCGATGGCACCTTCCAGTCCGCCGTCAACTATCCAGCAGGGTCATCCCCTGTCTCCGTATCCGTGGCCGACTTCAACGGCGACGGCAAGCTCGACCTGGCAGTCGCCAACGTTGGATGGGCGCAAGACTACCCCGAGAGTGGCATCTCAGTGTTGCCGGGCGTTGGCGATGGCACCTTTCAATCCGCCATCAGAACTGGGGCGGCGGGATTGATTCCTGGTCCCATGGCGGTGGGCGATTTCAACGGAGACGGCAGGGTGGATGCCGCCGTTGTTGAAAGGAGATCTGCCAGTGTCTCTGTCCTGTTGGGCAAGGGGGACGCCACTTTCCAGACCGCCGTCAACTACAGCGTGTCAGGGAGTCCCATTTCTATAGTGGCAGCTGACTTCGACGGCGACGGCAAACCCGATCTGGCCGTGGCCAATCAGAACTCGACCAACAGTCCTGGCTTGGGAAACGTCTCGATCTTGTTGGGCAGAGGCGACGGCACCTTCCTAACCAGCATCAACTATGGTGTCGGAACTAATCCTGTATCCATAGCGGCGGCTGATTTCAACGGTGATGGCAAGCCTGATCTCGTTGTGGCCAACGGTGGCACGCCGGGTTCTCTCCCGCCTCCCGAAGGCGGCGGCACGGTCATCCCCCGGGATTTTGGTTCCATCTCCATACTGTCAGGCAATGGCGATGGCACGTTTCAGAATGCAGTCAACTTCCGGGCTGGAAAATTTCCTGTTTCTGTAGCGGTTGGTGATTTTAATCGGGACGGCAAACTTGACCTTGCCGTCGCCAATAACGGGGCGCAGTACAACTATTCTGACAACAGCGTCTCGGTGCTGTTCGGCAGGGGCGACGGTACCTTCCCGACGCTGGTCAACTACGGCGTGGGGAAATACCCGGTATCCGTGGCAGTCGCTGACTTCAACGGAGACGGCAAGGCCGACATCGCCGTCGCCGAACTACACTCTGGCGACGTCTCTGTGCTTACGGGCAATGGTGACGGCACTTTCCAGGCCCCTGTCAATTACGCCGCGGGGTGTCCCTGGTTCATGGCCGTGGGCGACCTGAATGGCGATGGTAAACCCGACATCGCCGCCGCCAACCTTAACCTGGGCACCGTCTCGGTTCTGCTGAACATTAGCGTTTCCCCTGGGATGGACTTCGCGATTCACCGTAGCGCTACCGCCATGACTTTTTCCTGGCCGCTTCCGTCCGCCGCATTCCTTCTCGAGTCCGCCTCAAACCTGGGTTCGACGAACTGGCAACGCGCCGTCGAAGTGCCTGCGACCAACAGCGGCCGGTTGGAGATCGCGGTGCCACTCAACCAACCGCAGCGCTTCTTCCGTCTGCGCAAACCGTGACCACTAGCGAAAGACTCCTCCCCTCGCAGCAGCCGAGGTAACGAAGCTCTCACTGAGTTCCGAGTTCGGAGTTCCGCGTTCCGCGTTTGAGTGAGCCTCGACGGTCGTCTCCCAACCGAGGCACGCATCGGTCACGCTCTGGCCGTAGCGCAACCCGTGCCGCCCATTGAGAATCTCCTGCCGGCCTTCGATCAAATGACTTTCCAGCATGACGCCGCAGATGGCGCGCGCGCCACTGGCGATCTGGCCGGCCGCGTCGCCGGCCACGACGGATTGCTGGCGGTGATCCTTGCCACTGTTGCCGTGGCTGCAATCCACCATCAATCGCGGTGACAGCCCGGCTTGCGCCAGCGCCTCCGCCGCAGCCTGAACGCTCGCTGCGTCGTAGTTCGGGCGGTCGTCGGCCCCGCGCAGAACGAGGTGGCAATGCGAATTGCCGGTCGTGGTGACTACCACCGCGCGGCCGTCGAGCGAGATCGAGGGAAATTTGTGCGGCTGCGCGGCCGCGAGGATGGCGTCCACGGCGATCTGCACCTTGCCATCCGTAGGGTTCTTGAACCCGACCGGCGCCGAAAGCGCCGACGCCATCTGGCGATGCAACGGGCTTTCCACCGTGCGCGCGCCGATCGCGCCCCAAGTGAGCAATTCGGCGTAATACTGCGGCGTCACCAGATCAAGAATTTCCGACGCCGCAGGCACGCCCAGCCGCGCGCATTCGAGCAGAATTCGACGCGCGTGGCGCAGTCCTTCGCGGATGTTTCCGCGCCCATTGAGGTCCGGGTCGTAGATCAAGCCTTTCCAACCCAGGCGCGTCCGGGGCTTCTCGAAGTAAACGCGCATGACGAGAAACAACGCATCGTTCACGCGCGCCGAGACGTCGCGCAAACGAGCCGCATATTCCAAGGCTGATTCCGGCTCGTGAATCGAACACGGCCCGACGACCACCAGCAACCGCTCGTCTTTGCCGAGCAGAATGTCCCGAACAACGGAACGCGATAGGGCGATGTGCGCGGCCTCGGCCTCGCCCACGGGCAGGTCCGCGTGCAGCTCGCGGGGCGGAGGCAGCGGCTCCTCGAGAGCGATGCGCAGATCGGAGATTTTTGTCGGCACGGTCTTGGTGTTCACGACCGAGCGTAACGAAGTCCGGCAGATTTTGGAAATCAAATGAACCAGCCTGGCGTTGCGCACTGCGGCACATTGACTGATAGGGATGGTTCTTTTTTTGCACGCTGGCCATTTTGCGCTCTCGAAACCTGATTAGTGGCACGGGTGTCCCGCCCGTGAGTTTCTGGTTTGGAGCAAACGGGCTGGACGCCCGTGCCACTAATTATAGCCGCCCAAGCCCCTGCAAGAAACTGAGACACGCCCGTCACGAAGTCGTTACCGAGGCGGGGATTGACAGCGGCAGGAGTCCTGCTTACTTAGGCACGAGGCGGCTGCCACAACCCGCGCAGTCGTCCCGGGAGAATCCACATCTCCGCGTGCACCACCATCAATACCGCGAACCGATTGTTGAATTGCTATGAAAACGGGCTACCTGATTGACATGGACGGCGTCATCTACCGGGAGAACCAGTTGATTCCTGGCGCAGCGGATTTCGTGCAGGCGATGAACGCCACCGGCACGCCGTTTCTTTTTCTCACCAATAACTCGGCGCCGACACCGGAAGACCTCGCCGTGCGGTTGAATCATCTCGGCATTCACGGCCTGTCAGCGCGTCATTTCTACACCTCAGCGCTCAACACGGCGGATTTTCTCGGTGAAACTGACCCCGGCTGCACGGTCTTCGTCATCGGCGAAGGCGGACTCCTCGCCGCGCTTCATGAACGGAAGATCGCCAACGACGCCATCCGGCCCCACTACGTGGTCGTGGGTGAAGGCGCTACGACCATGGAAAAACTCGGCAAAGCCCATGAGTGCATCGAGCACGGCGCCCGCCTCCTGGCGACCAATCCGGATAATTGGTGCCCCGTGTCACGCGAAAAAACCCGTCCCGGCGCCGGCGCCACAGCCGCCTTTCTGGAAGCGAGCACCGGTCGGCGCGCGTACTACCTTGGCAAGCCGAACGGCTATATGTTCCACTGCGCCCGGCGCAAGCTGGCCGAACTGGCGCTGGGTGAGCCGGAGCTGCCGGTGATGATTGGGGACACAATGGAAACCGACATCCGTGGCGCGGTTGAGTCGGGAATGCATTCCTTCCTGGTATTGAGCGGCTCAACGCAGCTCGAAGACCTTGGCGACTACGTCTATCAACCCACGCGCATTCTGCAAAGCGTCGCGGACCTCACTGAAGAGGTCAGGACCGGCAAGGCCTCCGATCGCCTCACCAGCCCTGTGTTCGCGGACAACGCCGCGCACGGCGGCAGGTTCGGCCACCGTCATCAGACGGATATTTTTGCATTCCACAAGCCCCGCCCTCGCCCTGCCATGACCAAGTAGTCGGGGTTAATTCGCCTTCGAGCTCGCCGGCGCAGGCTTCGGCGCCGGGTAGGGTGGATTCGTGTAAGCTTCCGGAGCAGTTTTCTTAAGATTCGCGGGCACGTTTACATCCACCTCGCCGAGCGACCCCACACGCGTCCCCTGCCCTCCTTGCGCGCCCAGGTCGTGGGATAAGGTGGACGGTCGTACTCCGCGCCCTTCATTGCGGGCGCATCAATCACGGTGAGCACGTGGATGTCCGGCGTGAAGTCCTTGAGCGAATACCATTCCTCCTGGAAAGCGAACTCGCTCCCAATTTTCCCGAAGCCCGGAAACTTCGGATCGGTCACCGTGTTCCTGGCCACCTGTTGCGCGCCGTGCTTGATGAACTCGCCGCCGAGAAAGCGCACGTAGGCGTCGGCCTTTTCCCCGTGGTTCAGGTAGCGGTCAGCGCCCTTCTGCGATTCGTTGGTGGTGTGGAACGTGTCGCTCGCCGCGTGCGTGCCGACGAAACCTTTGCCGCCGCGCACGTACTCGAACAACGCCTGCTTGCCCTCCGGCGTCATGGGCGGCTGCTTGTCCGTGCCCGGTGAGCACAAATCGCCCGTGGTGTAGAAAAACACCGCATCAAACTGGGCGAGGTACTCTTTGCCGAACCGCGAACCGTCCTTGGAGAACGTGAACTCCCAATCGTTCTTTTCGCCGAGCTGCAACAGCACTTTCTCGGCGTAGCTCGGCCGGCCGTCCTTCCATGAAATGACGGAGTGCTCGAAACCGCTCGACTTGGTGAAGAACAAAATCTTCTTCGGCGCGGCGGACGCCGTGAAGCAGGACGCGAGAAACAAACCGACGACAGACAACAAAACGAATGGTTTCTTGATCATACCCGTGAGCATACCGCGCATCGCCGCCGTGCAAAGAAGATTCCGTCCCGACCATAACCTGGAGCACGCCCGAGCGGCCCGCGTTCCGCACGAGCTCAGCCCGCCGCCATCGCCTTCCCCGCAATCCAGCCGGTGGTCCAGGCCGCCTGAAAATTAAACCCGCCGGTCAGACCATCAATGTCGAGCAGTTCACCGGCAAAATGGAGGCCGGGGCAGATCCGGCTTTCCATCGTCTTGAAGTTCACCTCGCTCAAACGCACGCCGCCGCACGTGACGAATTCTTCCTTGTTCAGGCTCTTGCCGGTGACCTGGAATTGGGTGCGAATCAACTGCTGAACGAGATGGTGTTGGGCGGCGCGCGAAAGCGCCGCCCATCGCGTGCCGGGCGCAATGCCGGCAACCAGGACGAGTTGCTCCCACAACCGCGCCGGCAACGGCGAAATCGGCGCGTTGACAATGAACCGCGCGGGTTGCGTTTGACGTCGCAGCTGAAGCTCGGCGGAGATCGCCTCCGCACCGAGGTGCGGCACCCAGTTCAGATGAAGGGAGAGCCGGTAATTCAATTCATGCAAAGCCCGCGCGCCCCACGCCGACAGCCGCAGAATCACCGGCCCGCTCAAGCCCCAGTGCGTCACCAGCAACGCGCCACGTTCGCACAATCGCGCGCCTGGCACCGACGCTTCGACCGGCTCAACGGTAATCCCGGCCAACTCGCGAAGCCACGGCGTCGCAATTTGAAACGTGAACAACGACGGCACGGGCGGTTCCAGCGTGTGGCCGAGAGCGACGGCCAATTCGCCTGCTGCCGCCACCCGGCATCCGCCCGTGGCCAGAAGCAGGCGGTCGCAGCACAATTTCTCGCCGTTCGACAGCGTCAGTTCAAAACCGCCTCCCGCAAATTTCGTTATTCCTGCCACACCGCGATTGAGCAGCAGATTCACCTTCGCCGCTCCGGCGGCGCGGAGCAGACAATCAATGATCGTTTGCGACGCATCGCTGGCGGGAAACATGCGGCCGTCGCTCTCGGTTTTAAGTTTCACCCCGCGGGATTCAAACCATGCCACCGTATCGCTGGCCTGGAACGACTTGAACGGAGCCAGCAACGCCCGTTCACCGCGCGGAAAGCGGGCAGCGAACTCGCGGACATCGAAGCAGGCGTGTGTGACATTGCAGCGACCTCCGCCAGAGATGCGGACTTTGGAGAGGAATTGCGGACCCTTTTCCAGCACCATCACCCTGGTCCCGGGAGCAGCTTCGGCGCAGGTGATGGCCGCAAAAAATCCGGCCGCTCCACCGCCCACGACCATGACCCGCCGCGAACTCATCCGGGTTCAGATTGTCGTGCGCACCACACCCCCATCAACCCGCAAGGCCGCGCCGTTGGTGGCGCTGGCCGCGGCCGAACACGTGTAGGCCACCAGGGCGGCCACCTCGTCCGCCGTCGCGAAACGCTGGAGCAAAGAAGTGGGTCGCACGCTGCGGAAGAACTCCTGCTCGAATTCCACCGGTGTTTGCCTGGCGTTGGCGGCCAGTCGGCCGACGAATTCCGTCACGCCCTCGGATGCGGTCGGGCCGGGCAACACGGCATTCACGGTCACGGCCGTCCCTTTGGTGAGGCGCGCGATGCCGTTGACGAGCGCCAGTTCCGCGGCCTTGGTCATGCCGTAGTGGATCATCTCTTCCATCGACGATGACGCTGGCCCCTTCCTCCGCCAGCAGGCGTGCGATGGCGAAGCCAATCCCCTTGGTCGAACCCGTGATCAGAGCCGTTTTGTTTTCGAGTTGTAAGTTCATAGCGCGGACAAACTATACCGGTTACACCTTTGCGTGGCGCAACGATTCGAGCTCGACTTTGAGCGGCTTCCAGTAGCCTCGGTCCGATGCCCGCTCAAGCTCCTCCTCACGCCGGAGCGCGACCTGAAGTGCTCGCGCGTCCCCAGCCAATGCCTGGTGCAGCAACGGCCGGCGACTTGTCAGCCGACGCGCCGCCACCGGCGCCTTACGCGTCGCCTCAATCAGGAGTTCGGGGGTGCGAAGTTCACGCAGCCAGAACTTGACGTGAGCGGACCGGTGCGTCCGAGCGTGATCGAAGAAGTGTGCCTCGACGAGGCGACGCAGCATGGGCCAGTCTTTGTCCCGCTGAGTCTTTTTGGCCTGCACCAGGTCGGGCAGCGAGAGCAGATCGCAACGCGTGCCATCCGGGAGGGCCATCGTTGTCCGGCGAGCCCAGAGTTTAGAGAACGAATCCACACCGCGCATCTTCGTCATCAGATCAATTCGCAGGCCGGCTGCTTCGGGGTGACGGCAGCGGAAGTGGACGGCATGGCCTTTGCGCAGGTATTTCAATGAGAACGGAGGGACGGCAATGACTTCGGCATCCAGCTCGGCGAGTGCATTTTTGAGCCGCGCGAAGTTGGTGCCGTTTGCAAGGATAGCAAAATCGATGTCACGGCTAAACTCGGCCGCGCCGTAGAACACGCACGCTTGTCCGCCCATGAGCAAGGCGCGAACGCGGTGCTTTCGAATCGAAGAAAGGACTTTGCGTATCGGATTCGGGATCAAGGGAGCCTCCGAGGGCGAGATAGGTCTGCCACAGTTTCTCGCTTTCCAGCCAGCGTTCAACGGGCGTGAGCCGATACCATTCAGCCCACTCTTCTCCAACCAGTTCTTCCGGCTGAATCATGGATGAGTGATAACAGATTCGCGCCTCGGCGTAAACCTGAATGTTCGCGATCGAGGTGCTCTTAATGCACTGCCGTGATCTTCATGCCGGCACCGCGACGGTCTTTCCCTTCTTCCAAACGATCACAGGCAAGCCGAGCCGACGATTTTCGGCATGCACCTTCCGGGCGGCGCGACGCAAAGCCCGGAGCGCCGCTTGAGTATCGCGTGCGGAGTCGTTGCGTTTCAGTTTAGCGTTCGTCGCTTTCATTGTTCGTTTCAGTCGCTTGAATCCTACCGAAAATGGCACTTGTTCACCACCCTTAAATTGGCCCGGTGGCATTCAGCCACGAGCCGCGGACAGGCC
>QHPA01000248.1 GCA_003218935.1 Verrucomicrobiota bacterium | reverse complement strand
CAGTTTGCCCAGCGCCTGCCGCGTGTCCGCGACGGCGATCACCGCGCAACCGAGCGCCTGGCTCCGGGCTTTTTTTTGTTCGACCATCACTGCCGCCGCGCCCTTGTGCGCCGCTTCGCTCAAATAATCATGACCGTCGAATTTCTCTCCGGCCAATGCGACGAACAGGTCGCCGGGTTGCGTCTGCCTGGAGTCGCTGCAGACTCGCGTTACCGTTGCGGATGGCGAATCGCCCAACAGCTCGCCGCCGCAGCTTTCGGCAACGGATGTCAAAGAACGAGGTTCCACGTCATTTCAGGGAGCCCGGCAGCCGCAGGCAAACCAGCGAACGGGCCAGGCAAATGTGGTTTGGCTGCGTTTTTCATTCCGCTTGTTCGGGCTGATTGGTGTCGGACGTTGCTCTCCAGCCCAATGTTTCCAATGTCTCGCGCGCATGAACCCGGTCATCGAAAGGAATAACCGTGTCCTCAAATTCCTGATAGGTCTCGTGGCCTTTGCCCGCGATCAACACCGCGTCGCCCGGTTTCGCCGAACGAATGATTTGATCAATCGCCCGTTTGCGGTCCAGTTCGACGCGGTAGCCGTCGCGTCGCGCTCTGCAAAAACCTTCTTCCACCGCCGCGGCAATTTTCTCGGGGGTCTCGCGACGCGGATTATCGCTTGTGATGATGGTGGAATCGGCAAGTTCAGCGGCGACCTTGCCCATTTTCGGCCGTTTGCCGGCGTCCCGGTCGCCGCCGCAGCCGAACGCGAGCAGCAGCCGGCCCGAGGTGATTTCGCGGAGCGTGATGAGCACATTGCGCAAGGCGTCGTCGGTGTGAGCGTAATCTACAAATACGCTGAACGGCTGGCCGAGCGCGATGCTCTCGAGCCGGCCCGGCACGGGCCTCATCGAGTTCAGCGCGGTTTGGATCGGTTGCACGCCGACCTTGAGCATGAGGCCCGAGCCGACCGCCGCCAGGGCGTTGTAAACATTGTGCCGGCCGATCAGCGGCAGACGGCACGGAAATTTCTCCTGGGCCGTCTCAATGACCATTTGCGTGGCGTCTTTACCGAGCTTGATTTGCGTCGCGCGAAGCTTCGCCGCCTGACCAAGCCCGTAAGTGAATTGCGATTCAACGCTTGCTTCCTTCGCCAGCCGCGCGCCGAACGCATCGTCCAGGTTGATGACGGCGCCTCCTCTTTTCGGTCCACTCCCCAACGCATTAAAGAGTTTTTTCTTCGCCGCGAAGTAATTCTCCATTGTGCCGTGATAATCGAGGTGATCCTGCGTGAGGTTGGTGAAGATGCCGACGTCGAATTCAACACCGCAGACACGCTTTTGTTCGAGCGCGTGCGAGCTGACTTCCATGACGCAAGCCTGGCAGTCAGCGCGCAGCATCTGCGCCATCATCTGCTGGATTTCGAGCGCCTCGGGCGTGGTGCGCTGCGCAGGAATGACGCGCTCGCCGATCTCGTATCGCACCGTGCCAATTAAACCGCAGTTCACTCCCGCGGCTTCCATAATCTGCTTCACCATGAAGGCCACGGTGGTTTTGCCGTTCGTGCCGGTGACACCAATGA
Source organism: Verrucomicrobiota bacterium (assembly GCA_003218935.1). GTDB lineage: Bacteria > Verrucomicrobiota > Verrucomicrobiia > Limisphaerales > AV2 > AV2. Next base: position 1,645 of record QHPA01000248.1, on the reverse strand, counting down.
TTCTCAACTTTTTACTTGGATGCTGGTAGTAAGCCGCAGCCGCCCGAGCCAGAGCTTCGCGCGCGTTGGTGACTTTGATTTTCGTGGCGCGCTGCGAGACGAAGCCGTCCTGTTCGCAGACGACCGCCGTCGCGCCGCGGTCGACGGCGGAGCTGATGAAGCCGTGTCCATCCGTCTTTTGTCCGGGAATGGCCACAAAGACCATGCCCGGCGTCACGCGGCGCGAGTCATAAGTAATGCCCGCCACCTCGCGGTCCAGTGGACCTTCGACGCGAATTGGAACAAGCTCATTGACCAACTGTTTCAACTGCATCGGCACATCAAAAATTTCGTCCAGTTCGGGAGGTCGTCAACGTGGAGGGGAGGCCGGTTTGAGCGATCACCTCCGGCGGGTTGGAGGACGGTTTCTGAAGCGGTTGGTCGGACGGCGCCTGGACATCCGGGCGAATCGCGAGGTAGGCCGCCACACGCTCGGCAATCGCCCTGAAAATCGGACCCGCCGTTTCGCCGCCGTAGTAACGCTTCGGGTCCGGTTCGTCCAGAAACACAGCGATGCAGATTTCGGGGCTGTCTGCCGGGAAGAAGCCGATGAACGAGGAGAAATATTTGTGGGAACCATACGGAGGTTTTTGCCCGGTACCCGTCTTGCCAGCGACCGTGTAGTGTTCCAGCGCGGCCTGGGGCGCCGTGCCGCCGGGCAACACGACTCTTTTCATCGCTTGCACCATCAATTTGACGGTCTCCTCGCTGATCACCTGACGGACCATTTGTGGCTGATACCTGAAGACTTCCTGTTTGTGTTCGTCTTCCAAATGATCCACCAGCATCGGTCGCATGAGACGACCGCTGTTGGCAATGGCGCTGACGGCCATGGCCATCTGCAACGGCGTGACGGTGAGGCCCTGGCCCATCGAAATTTGAGCGATAGAGACTTTATACCAGTTCCTCACCGGGTGCACCGTGCCGCGAACTTCCCCCGGGAGAGTGATGCCGGTGGGATCGCCAAAGCCGAAATCGCAAATGTATTTGTGGAGCCTCGCTTCACCCAGCTTTATTCCCACTTTGGCCGCGCCGATATTGGAAGATTTCGCGACGATGTCCTCGACCGACAGGTTGCCGAAGTGATGACCGGCGTCGTGCAGCGTGTACCCGCCAAAAGAAAAGACACCATTCTCACAATAAACGATCTCGTTAAGCGATACAGCTTGTTCGTTCAGCGCCGCCGAGACCACGACCGCCTTGAAAGTCGAGCCAGGTTCGAACGTGTCGGTGATGACCCGGTTGCGCAGGTTGGCGATGGGCGTTTTGCTCCCGATCTGGTTCGGGTCGTAGTTGGGTAACGTGGCCATCGCCAGAATTGCGCCTGTCCTCGGACGAACGACGATGCCCGAGATGCTGACCGGCGCGTTCCTCTCCATTCCTTTGGCCAGTTCGGACTCAACCATGTCTTGCACGCTGGCGTCGAGCGTCAGAGCGACGTTCAAACCCGGACGCGAGGCGATGTCTTCTTCACGAAAGAGTACCAACTCCTGACTGCCTACGTCTTTCTCGGTTTGCCGCCAGCCCGTCACGCCGTTGAGAGCCGAATTGAAGGCAGCCTCGATGCCGTCCTTGCCGACCAGCTCCGTCACGGCGTGGCCCTCGA
>QHPA01000066.1 GCA_003218935.1 Verrucomicrobiota bacterium | reverse complement strand
GACAGCGGCGGCAGTGAGATGGAGTGCGACTTCTTTCTGCTCAAGTCTGACGGCCTGCCGGAAATTACCGTCACCTTACCCGAACAAAAGCCGGCACTTGCCAGCCTTGCAGCCGGACGGCCTCTAACGTCAGGTGCCCTGCCGCTCCAGCTCACGGGCGAGCCAAGCCGCTCTTACCAGGTCGAGGCTTCGATCGATCTGGCGAGTTGGATTGGGCTGGGCGCTGTCGAAGTAACCAAGGGCGCGGCCGAATACCTTGACCCGGCGGTGACCAACTTCACTCACCGTTTTTATCGCGCGCGACTCTGGCCCTGAGCCCTGGTGGGGGCCCTCTCTGTAGCCGCCGACGTAAGGAGGCGGGCTAGCACCTTCGACTGGAAATCCGCCCCCTCACGTCGGCGGCTACTGGGCTTTGCCAGTTTCCATACGGCGTTTATGCTGCTTCACCACGCGACTTCACTGGAGCTTCCAATGGCATTCGGAGATTTCCTATTGGCAACCGCTCTAATCCCCAAAACTGATCCCAAGCGCCCGGGCGGTCTGCATAATGTCGCCGTTAAGCGGCACGGCCCGCAGACGGCCAATCGCGTCGGTGATCTTCACAGCGACGGTGTCGGGCGGGCGCAGCGCGACCATGTAACCAAACATTCCGTCGGCAACGAGCTGCACGGCCCGCGCGCCGAATCGTGTGCAGAGCAGGCGATCAAAAGTGGTCGGACCGCCGCCGCGCTGCAAATGGCCGAGCACGCAAACGCGTGTCTCCTTGCCGGTCCGTTTCTCGATTTCCGCCGCCACAACCGCGCCAATCCCGCCGAGTCGCGCCTCGCGATTCTTCTCATCGGTCGCCCCGACAAATCCCCTCCCCCGCTCACAAGCTCCTTCCGCGACGACAAGCAGCGTAAATTTTTTCCCCTGCTGTTCCCGCTCACTGATCTTTGCGCAGATGCTTTCGTAGCGAAACGGAATTTCGGGAATCAGAATGATGTCACCGCCGCCGGCGATGCCCGCGTGCGCGGCGATCCAGCCGGTGTAACGTCCCATGACTTCGAGCACCATCACGCGGTTGTGGCTTTCAGCCGTCGTGCGCAAACGGTCGAGCGCGTCGGTGGCGCAGGCGACGGCGGAGTCAAAGCCGAAAGTAATGACCGTGGCTTCAAGATCGTTGTCGATGGTCTTGGGAACGCCCACCAGGGGCACGCCGCGCTCAAACAGTTGCTGTGCGATGGTGAGCGAGCCGTCGCCGCCTACACACACCAGCGCGCGCAAACCGAGTTGGTCAAAATTGCGTTTCGCCCGATCGAGCGTCTCCGCAGGGATTTTCCTGACCTCACCGTGGCCGGTCTTCGCCGCGAACCGTCCTTTGTTGGTGGTGCCGAGGATGGTGCCGCCCAGGAGAAGCAAGCCGTCCATCTCATGATAGTTGAGGCTGCGATGACGCAGGTCGAGCAACCCTTCGAAACCGTCGAGGAAACCGATAGTGTCCCAGCCGCGCTTGGCTGCGGCCTTGACCACCGCGCGAATCACCGCGTTCAAGCCGGGACAATCACCGCCGCCCGTGAGGATGCCGATGCGCTCGTTCATGACTCCGCGAATCTAGCGGACAATCGGCAATCGGCAATCGGCGATCAATCCACTCTCACTCAACTTTTCGGGCCGGGGAGAGCACGCGCCCTCGCGGGTTCTGGCAGAAGGCTCCTCCGCCAGCGGGAGGGCCGTACGGTTCGCGAGCGAACGCCGTCGTGGTCTGGCGCGGGGGCGCGCCAGACTGCGCCCCAGGCGGGCGCGCTCCCCATTCAAAGTGAACCGCATTCGTCCCGGAATTCTTTACTCCCACTCAATCGTCCCTGGTGGTTTGCTCGTCACGTCGAACACGACTCGATTGACGCCTTTCACTTCGTTGACGATCCGGTTGGAAATTTTTTCGAGCAATTCATACGGCAGCTTCACCCAGTCCGCGGTCATGCCGTCCTGCGATTCGACGACGCGCAGCGCGATGGTATAATCGTAAGTGCGTTCGTCGCCCATCACGCCGACGCTGCGCACGGGCAGCAGCACGGCGAAGCTCTGCCATACTTTGTAATACCAATCGCTCTGCTTCATCTCGTCGATCACGATCCAGTCAGCCTTGCGCAAGATCTCCAAGCGCTCGACCGTAACCTCGCCCAGGAGGCGCACAGCGAGGCCGGGGCCGGGGAACGGCTGGCGATGAACGATTTCCTTCGGCAAGCCTAGTTCCAGTCCAAGTTGGCGCACCTCGTCTTTGAACAGACATTTCAACGGCTCGACCAACTTGAACTTCATCTTCTTCGGCAGTCCCCCCACGTTATGATGGCTCTTGATCATCGCCGCCGGATTGCCGGCGATGGGCACGGACTCGATGACGTCAGGATAAAGCGTTCCTTGCGCCAGGAACCTCGCTTTGCGAATAGCAGCGTCCGCGCTGCGCGCCGAATCGAGCCGCAGGCTCGACGCTACAGCCTTTTCAAAAACTTCGATGAACGTCCGGCCGATGATTTTGCGTTTGCGTTCCGGGTCGGTCACGCCCTTGAGCCGCGTGAGAAACAGTCTCGACGCGTCTTCGTAGAGCAGCCTGATGCGGAAGTTGCGGCCAAACACTTCCTGCACGACCTCAGCCTCGCGCGCGCGGAGCAGGCCGTTGTTGACGAAAATGGAAGTGAGTTGATCACCAACGGCCCTGTGAATCAACGCCGCGGCCACGCTGGAATCCACGCCGCCGCTCAGGCCGAGGATGACGTTCTCGCTGCCGACCTGCGCGCGGATTGCCTCGACGGCCTGCTCGACGTAGTTGCGCATGGTCCAGTCACGGCCGCAGCCGCAGACGCCATGGACGAAGTTGCTGTAAATCTCGCGACCGCGCGGCGTGTGGACGACTTCCGGATGAAACTGCAAACCGTAGGAATTCGTCGCGCGGTTTTCGATGGCTGCGTAATCCGAATTGTCCGTCGTGGCCACCGAAACAAATCCTTTCGGCAAACGGGTGAGTTTGTCCCCGTGCGAATTCCAGACCTGGAGCGTTTCCGGCAAACCGTTGAACAAAGGGCACGAGCTGTCGCGGACCGTTAAGGTGCCTTTGCCGAATTCACGTTTCTGGCCCGGCTCGACTTTGCCGCCCAGAAAGTGCGCCAGGATTTGAACGCCGTAGCAGATGCCGAGAACCGGAATGCCCAGCTTGAAAATATCCTTGTCCGGCAATGGCGCGTCCTTGGCATAGACGCTGGCCGGCCCGCCGGACAGGATCAGACCGCTGGGCTTGAGCGCGGCGATTTCCTTCGCGGACGTGTCATAGCGCAGGATCGAGGAATAGACGTTGCACTCGCGAATACGGCGCGCGATGACCTGGGTGTATTGGGAACCGAAATCGAGAATGACAATCTGCTCGTTCATCCGAAATGAAGGGGAAGTGTTTGCCTGCGACGATCAGCTTTGGCGAGAGTAAAATGGGAGTCTGTCCAGGCAACCGGCCCTGCGCGTCGCACCTTCGACGCCCCGGCCAGAGGTTACCCATCAACCGTAGCCGCCGACGTCAGTCGGCGCTGACCACTCAGAGTGCGCGGACTGATGTCCGCGGCTACGACGTTCATGGGTGGCTTCCAGGGTTTTGCATGTCCATGAACGCTGGCGTGGCGGCGTCTCGGCAGAGCGCCGCTGGCTGGTTGTTCCGACGAACTGCGGCGCTCTGCCGAGACGCCGCTACGGGAGACGGTTCATGGGCAGGGAAGGCCGCCCCACCCCGGTTCATGGGCTCTTACCGAGACTACTTCGGGACGACCTTCACCGTGCCGGTGTTCGCATCGTAAACAATCTTCATCCCGTACGGTGCTTCGGGGAGTTTAGGAAGATATTTTTCCGTGACCAGTTCGTTGAGGTCTTTGGGATAATGGCCTTCTGCGACATTAAACTGCTGCACCGCCTGGTTCAGCGCCACGGCGTCGATGGTCTTCTCCGAATTCTTCTTGGCTTTGGCAAGGGCGCCGAGGTAATCGACCGGCGCGGTCACGGGGTTGCCGCTGGAATAATTTTCATTGGTGGCTGACGAGGTGGACTTCGTTTCTTTCTTGCTGCAACCGGCCAGCGCCAGCCCGCCCAGAACCAGAAGTAAAAAGACTTTTTTCATGGAAATAATTTAGCGGACTTTGCCGCAAATCCAAGGACGAAAGAAAAAGGCCAAGCCGCGGTCGCGGAGCCTGGCCTGTCAAACCGTCTGGTTCGTCGCTTATTTTTTCGGCGCTGCCGGGGCATTCGTTGCCGGCGGAGAGGACATGTCCCCGCTGTCGCTGCAAGCAACGAAGAACGTGATACTGACCAACGCCAGGAACAGATACGTAATGAGCTTTTTCATGGCTGCAGTTTAGCCGCCAACCATGACACGCCAAGCGGTTTTTTCAGGTTTTTTCCAGCCACGCTTTCGCGAGCGCACGCGCGCGTTCGACCAGCGCGCGGTCGGAGGCGAGGTCGCCGAACCGAAACGAGGGCACACCGCTCTGCTGCTGGCCGAGCAACTCGCCCGGGCCTCGCAGTTTCAAGTCCTCCTCGGCGATGCGAAAGCCGTCGGTGGTTTCCTCCAGCACTTTCAATCGCCGCCGCGCCTCCTCCGTTTTGATGTCGGCAACCAGAACGCAGTAGGACTCATGCGCCCCGCGCCCGATTCGACCGCGCAGTTGATGCAGTTGCGCAAGGCCAAACCGCTCGGTGTTCTCAATCAACATTACCGTCGCGTTCGGCACGTCCACGCCCACTTCAATCAACGAAGTCGTGACGAGCGCCTGGACGCGGTTCGCCCGAAAGTCCGCCATCACGCGTTCCTTTTCTTCAGGGTTGAGCCGCCCGTGCAGCAGGCCGATCTGAGACGGCGCGAATTCCTTTTGCAACTTCTCCCATTCCGTGATGACGGCCTTGAGTTCGCCGCCGTCCGATTCCTCGACGCGCGGGTAAACGAGGTAGGCCTGCCGCCCTTCCTTGAGTTTGTCGCGAATGAAGTCAAAGACCTTCGGCAATTTGTCCGCGGTGCGCAAAAAGGTCTTGAGGCGCCCGCGCCCGGCGGGCAACTGATCAATCACCGAAATGTCCAGATCGCCGTAGAGCGTCAGGCCAAGTGTGCGCGGAATGGGCGTCGCGGTCATCACCAGCAAGTGCGGATAACGGCCTTTGCGCACGAGCTTCTCGCGTTGGGCGACGCCGAACCTGTGCTGCTCATCAATGATAACCAGGCCGAGGTTGTCCGGCGCGAAGCCGGACTCAATCAATGCGTGCGTGCCAATGGTCAGAAGTGCGGAGTGCGGAGTGCGGAGCGCGGAGTTGGCCGACTCGCTCCGTTCAAAGTTCGATGTTCGAGGTTCGAGGTTCGAGGTTTTCCGATTCCCGGTGCGCAGTTCGACCCGAATGCCCGGCGACCTGAACCAGCGGTTGAACGCCTGGAAATGTTGTGCGGCCAGAATTTCGGTGGGCGCCATGAGCGCGACGTTGAACCCGCTTTCCAGCGCCATCAGCGCCACGCAGGCCGCTACGACCGTTTTGCCTGCGCCCACGTCGCCTTGCAGCAAGCGGCGCATCGGGTGCGACCCGCTCATGTCGCGGCGGATTTGGCGCAGCACCCGGGTCTGCGCTTCGGTCAGCGTGAATCCGAGTTGTTTGAGAAAGGGTTTGATCAAATGGTTGTCGCCGGCGCACGGCAAACCTTTCGCATTCGCAAGGAGGTTCTTACGCCTCCGCTGGACCGCCACTTGCAATTCGAGGAATTCGTCCAGGGCCAGTCGTTGGCGCGCGATTTCCGCATCGGCCATCTCTTCCGGAAAATGGAGCATGTGGACCGCATCAGCGCGCCCCGGAAGGTCCGGAATTGCGCGTTGAGGTGGCCGAGGACCGGCTGAAGCCGGAACGGCCAACCCGTTCCACGGATCGAGGATGGACGACTCGTATTCTTCGAGCGTTTGCCAGATGAATGAGCGTAACCACCGCTGCGGCAGGCCTTCGGTGAGCGGGTAAATCGGCACGATGCGATTGAGATGAACGAAATCCTCCTCGTCTGTCTTGACGATTTCCGTTTCCGGATGGTCGATGGTGCGCGGCTTGAGCGAATTGGGCTTGCCGTACACCAGGACTTCCTCGCCCGGCCGGAAGTATTTTTCCATGAACGGGAGGTTCCACCAGCGGCAGTGAAGCCGCGCCGTGCCGTCGTCGAGAATGAACTCGAAGACTGATTTACTGCCGCCGCGCCAGCGTTTTACGCCGAGCGCGACAATTTTGCCGCGCGCGGTGGCGGCTTTGCCCAGTTGCAAGTCAGCGACGGCAAGGAACCGGCGGCGGTCTTCATAACGTCGCGGACGATGCAGCAACAAATCGCCGATGGTGTGAAGCCCGAGCCGGGCGAGCTGCGCCGCCCGCTCCGGACCGACACCGCGCAGCGCGGCGAGCGGCGCGCCGAGCGGACTGGCCCGCGCGGACGATGACGGCAACCGGATCACGCGACGGTTATAGAGTCGAAAACCCGGAGGCCAAAGTCCAAAGTTGAGCTAAGCCATATCAATTTAGTCCAAGGTAGGGCAGGCGTCTCGCCTGCCCCGCTCGGACGCCAGTCCGAGCGGGCAAATTCGAAGATCCCAGCCGATCACTTTTTAGTGGTGCCCGCCGACATCGCTCGATCCGACGAAACCAGTTGCCCTGCTGGGCAGGCGGGACGCCTGCCCTACTCTCTACTACTTACGGCTAAGCGCGCGCGGGGAGCGCCGAATTCCAGTTAGGCATGCTCCGGGCATCGTGCTTGTCCGCGCCGAACCGGAGTTGAGGGCTCCGGTCCAACCCTATGCCCGGGCAACTTTCAACTTTGAACTTTCAACTTTGAACTTTGAACTTTGAACCTAAGCTGTAGCGCAATGGCGATTGATCCTGAATCACCGCTCGACAAACTCTGGCAGGAATACGGCCGCGTGTTTCATGACTTCGATGATCTGACGCTCGCCCGCTGGTTGGCACAAACACTGGGGCAACTGAAAGGCCGCGCCTGGCGACTGTCGCACCCGCTGCTCGGCGCCTATCGCCTGGCCGCGCAGATCGCGCACGACCGGCAAATCTGGCTGCAGCGTCTGGCGACTCCGCCGCCGGCTTACACCGAAGCGGCTTGTTGCCGCGCGCCCTTGCTGCCGCTGGTCACCCGCGATGTGCTCGAATCGGGTCTGGTCTGTCAGCATTGTTCGGCCACCGCGGTGCCGTTGGAAGAAATCCCCGCCGAACTCCAATCCTCCCTCAAATCCTGGGCGGAAGAATATGCGCCTGTTCACGCCGTCGCGCACTGGGAAGACCGTCAGCGCAAAAGCGTCGGCGACTACGACCGCGCCTACGAAAACGCCGCGAGGGAAACCGAGCGTTTGCTGGCACAAGTCGGGGCGCAAATCGCCCCGAAGTTTTTGGACTTTTATCCCGCAGTCGTCTGGGAGGATCAGGATGAATGTATGGAAGTCCGGCCGGAAGATATTCCGCTATGAAATCGAGCCAGGCCAGGGACGAACATCGAATATCCAACATCGAACAGAGGGGGCCAATGCGTGAGCTATGGCGAAAGGTGACTTCCCATGAACCGAGCAGGCTGCGGGTCGCAGACCCGCGGTCCGGACCGCGCCTCTGTGAGGCGCAGCGGTTCATGGTCCCAATGCGCGACAGAAAAGTCGTGGAGGCTTTCCATGAACCGGGTGGGGCGAGACTCCGTCGAGCCCTGATTTCTCTCCTTTAGAGGTCAGGGTTCGATGTTGGTTGTTCGAGCTGCCAGTTAGCGGTTGTCGGCGGCGTGATGCGCGTGGTAAACATCGAACATGAAGAAACTCTTCAAGTGGTTTTTCCGGCTCATCCTCGTTCTGGTTCTGCTGGCGGTACTGTTGGTGTTGTTTCTGGATCCGATCGCGAAAGCGCTGGCGGAAAGGCAGATCCGGGAGCAGACCGGCCTGGAGGTGAAGATCGGCAAGGTGTCCATCGGCCTCCGGAGCCCTACGGTTGCGCTGGAGAATTTCAAACTGGTTAACTCCCCGGATTTCGGCGGCTCGACTTTCATTGATGTTCCCGAATTGCATGCCCAATACGACTTGCCGGCGCTGCGCGCCAGGAAAGTCCATCTGAACCTCCTGCGAATCAATCTCGGCGAACTGCACATCGTCCAGAACAAAGACGGCAAGACCAACCTGGAGGCGCTGCAAGAACGGCAGAAACAGAGGGCATCGGCCTCGGGGTCGAGTGAATCCAAAACCGAATTCGCGGGGATCGACACACTCAGGCTGACCATCGGAAGATTGAAATTCACCAGTGAAAAGGACCCGGCTCAAAACGCGGAAATCTACGTCGGGTACAAAAATGAAACCGTCCAGAACGTGAAATCGATGAAGGACCTGGAACCGTTGATAGCCAGGATCCAGCTCGAAAAGGATGTGAATTTCCTTTCCGAAGGCACGCTGAAACACGGAACAAACGCGCTTCGGAATTTGTCCCAGTCTGCCGAAAAAGAAACTCCGAAGGCGCTCGATGGGGTGACCGACCAACTCAAAAAGAAGTAGCCACCGACGGGCAAGCTCCCAAGCTTCAAAACCCGGACTCCGCACGCCTTTCCAGCGGGTTAAATCTTCACCTTGAATTCCTCATTGCGCTTCAGCGACAGCGCAAAACCAGCCATCAGCTCCGGGATCTTTTCCAAATCCTTCAAGCTGACCAACTCGACCGGCGAGTGCATGTAACGGTCCGGCAGGCTGATGAGCGCGCTCGCAATGCCGCCGCGCGTTCGGAAAATCACGTCGGTGTCCGTCCCGCCGGTCGCCGACGTCGCTTCGTGTTGCAAATCAATTCTCTTCTGCTTCGCCACGGCCTCGACGCGCGCGACGACTTCAAGGTGATTGCCGCCGCCGTGGGTGACAGTTGGGCCCTTGCCGATTTTCACGTCGCCGTGCTGCGGCTTGTCCACCGTCGGGTAATCGGTCGCGTGCGTCACGTCCACGACCAGTGCCACGTCCGGTTTAAGCGAGTAGGCGATCTGCCGCGCCCCGAGCAAGCCGGTCTCTTCCATGATGTTCGAAACGGCGCAGATTTCCGCGTTCAACTTGCGCTTCGATTCATGTAACAGGCGCAGCGCTTCGGCCACCGCGAACGTGCCAACGCGGTTGTCAAAGGCCCGTGCAATAGCCAAATCATTCCGCAACAGCTCGAACTCGTCTGCCAGCGTAATCGGGTCGCCGATGCGGACCAGTTTCTCCGCTTCCTTGCGACCGGTGGCGCCAATATCGATGAACAACTCGTGTATCAGTGGCAGCTTGCGTTCCTTGTCCATTTTCGTCAGATGCGGCGCAACATTTCCCACGACGCCTTTCACCGGACCGTTGCGCGTGTGAATAACGACACGCTGCGCTTTGGTGATGGCTGCGTCGATACCGCCGAGCTTCCGCACATAGATGAAGCCTTCGTCGTTGATGTAATTGACGGCCATCGCGATCTCGTCCGCGTGCGCCGCCAGCATCAGCCGCGGCGAACCGCCTTTGTTCAACGCCGCGACGCAGTTTCCGTACGCGTCGGAAAAGGTCTCATCGGCGTATGGCTTGACATAGTCGCGCCAGACGCGCTGGCCGCGCGCCTCGTGTCCGGAGGGGCTGGGGGTATTGACGAGCGTTCTCAGGAAATTCAATGACTGCTCGCGCATGGGGCGCATTAGGCAACAGGGGCCGGTCGTGAGGCAAGAGCCAAAAGGGCGCCCTCGCCAGCTTCTGCTTGCTGCCTTTGGCCTGTCGCCTATAGCCTACGCCCGCCATGAGCCATCGTGAGTCTCTCAAAAACGCCAGCCGCGTCGTCGTGAAGCTGGGCACCGGCGTCCTCACCGACAGCCGCAAGCAACCTGACCTCGCGCAGATGGAGCAGTTGGTCGCGCAGATGGCCGACCGGCGCAAAGCGGGCGTGGAAATCGTGCTGGTGACTTCCGGCGCGGTCGGGGCCGGCATGGGCGCGCTGGGCTACGAAAAACGCCCGAATGATCTCGCGGAATTGCAGGCCTGCGCCGCCGTGGGTCAGTCACGACTGATGACGACTTACGACAAATTGTTTTCGATGTTTGGACTGAACGTCGCCCAAGTCCTGCTCACACACGACGACTTGCAACACCATGAGCGCCATCTCAACGCCCGCAACACACTGGTCACCCTGCTGGGCCGCGGCGTCGTTCCCATCATCAACGAAAACGACGCAGTTTCCTTTACGGAACTGCAGTTTGGCGACAACGACCAGCTCTCCGCGCTCGTCGCCTGCCTGTTGCCCGCCGATTTGCTGGTGGTACTGACGACTGTTAATGGCGTGATTGAAAACTTCGGTCATGCGAATCCAAAAACCATTCCGGCCATCGAGCAGGTTGACGAACGGGTTGAGAAACTTGCCGGCGGAACCGACAGTGCGACGGCCGTCGGCGGCATGGCGACGAAGATTCAAGCCGCCAAAATAGTGACTCGTTCCGGCATTCCGCTGGTCATCGCTTCGGGAAAGAAGAAGCATGTGCTCGCCGCGATTCTGGCCGGTGAAGAAGAAGGCACGCTGTTCGTGCCGCAACCGAACAAGCTGAAGGGACGCAAACGCTGGATTGCCTTTTTCCATCATCCAAAAGGGTCGCTGTTTGTGGATGAAGGCGCGAAGAAGGCGCTGCGCGAAAAAGGAAAGAGCTTGCTCCCGCCTGGCATCGCGCGTTGCGAAGGGGAATTCGCCGCCGGCGAAGTCGTGCGCATTTGCGACCCGGACGGAACGGAATTCGCCCGTGGCATCGCCGCCTTCAGTTCGGGTGAAATCAACGCGCGCCGGCTTCAGCGCGTGGAGGTGGTGCATCGGGACAATTTAGTGGTGCTCTGAAAGTCAACGAGCTCCGGCAAGGCCGGAGGCGTGAAAGAATGAATGGCTTAAGGCCATACCGCCCTTTGGGCAATGCGGAGACTTCTGGGGAAGTGCCAACGCGGTTGGCACTGCGAGCATCACATTTCCCCTCACCCCAGCCCTCTCCCTCGGGGAGAGGGACAAATGCCCACTGAATTTGTGAACAGCACCCTAGCAACCGCGAAGTCGAACACACCGACCGGCAATTCTGACAGTCGAGGGAAACCGTGGGCGACAATGTTACTCGATCACACCGCCGCCCAAACACAGTTCCTCGTCGTAGAAGACGGCTGATTGACCGGAAGCAATGCCCTGGTCCGGCTCGGTCAGCGTGACTTCCCAGCGACCGTCGTCGAGCGGGCGGAGCAGGCAATCGGTGAGGCGCGGTCCGTGCCGGACCTTGGCCTGCAATTGCAGTCGCTGCGGCTCGCCTCCGATCCAATTCATCGAACTTACGTTAAACTGTCGCCGCGCGTGATCGAGAAATCGGTCGGAGTGCGACACGTAAACGCGGTTGGCGGCCACATCCTTCTTAACGACATACCACGGACCGCCCGCCAGACCGATGCCTTTGCGCTGGCCGATGGTGTAAAACCAGAAACCGCGATGTCCAGCGAGGGTTCGTCCCGTCTCCAGCTCCACAATTTCACCCGCGCGTTCGCCGAGGTGATGACGCACGAACTCCGGATACTTGATTTTGCCGAGAAAGCAGATCCCCTGGCTGTCCTTGCGGTCGCGATTGGGCAGATCGTACTCATGCGCCAGCCGTCGCACGCCGTCCTTGCGCAGGTGGCCGATGGGGAACCAAAGCCGGCCAAGTTGTTTCTG
>QHPA01000269.1 GCA_003218935.1 Verrucomicrobiota bacterium | reverse complement strand
AATCTTCGGTGACGCAGGAATAGGAGTTCTTAGTGTTCGCATAAGATCTAAATTGTTCCTACCGAAACGGGATAGGGCATTGCGGAAACGTTAGACCGACCGGGTTTTAGAGTCAACTGTGCGTTCAGACGCACAGGGTTCCTGGAGGCATCCCGACACGCTCCCTGCCAAAAAATCGATTGGCGATCGAAGCGCGGCATGTCATTAACTGCAGCACTTCCAAAGGACTATGCACGCACCAAAGGCTCTCCATGAACCGCCTCCCCGTAGCGGCGTCTCGGCCGAGCGCCGCTGGCTGTTGTTCCCAGCAATTGCGGCGCTCTGCCGAAACGCCGCTACGCCAGGGTTCGTGGCCCCAACTCACGCCCAAATTTTGGAGGTCCATTTACTTTTTTGGCACCGTCGAGTTTTCGGCCATCCAACTCACGTCCACCCATGAGTCGCCGGCGGCGCCGACAGGTAGCGGCATCATGACGTAGTGGACGCGCGCGTTTTTGATCTTGGACCCCCGCCATTTGTGGATTTCTGCATGGCCATCCACGAAACAAAAGCCGCAAGCGCCATTGTGAAAGCTGGCGGGCATGTCAATGATTTGCGCCGTGCCTGGTTTATCAGCGCCAGCACATTGATTGGCAAAGGCGGCGTCGTTAATACTGTCCGGATGTTCATCCACGAAGACCCACGTCTTGGTCGGGGTCATTACGACTGACTGCTTGTCGTAGGTGCGCCAGACGCTGCTGGGGAGCCAGTCACCGTGGCCGAACACCTGGCTCATCGAAATGCTCCGGATCCTGGGCACGCGCTCGCCCTTGTCATTCTTGACCATGGCTCTGTCCGCCGGACACTTGTAAATCCCGGTGCTCTTGCCGGTGTAGGGCCAGAATGGACTCCTGGCAATATCGTTGTTAACGTCCCAGTTCACGCGCGCGCTTGTGAAATTCAGCCAGCCCGAACACCAATTGCTTCGAGCCGGCTCGAAGCCGTCCTCGGCGGCCAGCAGAATGTCGTTGCTGTCATCTGATTGAAGGCGCCATGACAGCATCAATTGCTTGCCGTTACTCAGGCAACCGATGCCTTGAGCTTTCGTTTTGGCTTTGGCCAGGGCGGGCAACAGCATGCCGGCGAGGATGGCAATGATGGCGATCACCACCAGCAGCTCGATCAGGGTAAAGGCATGTCCGAAGAATTGCCTTACGGAGTGGACGCATTTTGATGTTCTCATAATGCTCAATAGTTGTTGGTTTACGCCGGGATTACTCGTGTCGTCGGCGTTTTGGGCTTGAGGCTAAAATAGCAGCAGGGAGTGACACGGTCAACAGTGCGTTTTGCCGCACCGGCCACGGAGACCGATTTTGTTGGCGCACATCGGAGCCATGAACCGTAGCAGCCGACGTAAGGAGGCTCACTTTTCAAATGCGAGTGCGGAGTGCTGAGTGCGGCACGCGGAATTGAGTCAGAGCCTCACGTCGGCTGCTACGAAGCTTATGGCTGGCGGCCGCTGCGGACTGGGATCGTGCGCGCTCGGTTCATGGGAAGCCCCCTTTCGTTTTTCGCACGCATTGGGACCATGAACCACCCCCTGTCCTCGAAACCGAGTCGGCCAGTCGAGGACAAGTTCGAGAATGAGGACGAACCTCCAGCACAGCTTTCTGCCATACGGCAGCTTATCTGCGCTACGGGTATGAACTTCCGGGCTGGGACCGAAGCAGTCCCAGGGTTGTAGTCACGGCCGCGTCCGGCTTTATTGCCAGCAGCGAGCCGGCGCGGGGTTTCAACTCCACTTGGCCTTTCGCCAGCGACTTTTCGCCGATGGCAATGCGTATCGGAAAGCCGATCAACTCGGAATCTTTGAATTTCACGCCGGGGCGTTCCTCGCGGTCGTCGAGGATGATCTCCACTCCCCGACTGGAAAGTTCCGTGTAGATCTTTTCCGCCAGGGCCATCACCGGACTGTCGGCAGTCACGGTCAACGGCGTGATGCAAACCGCGTAAGGCGCAACCGATACCGGCCAGATAATCCCGTCCCGGTCGTTGCACTGCTCGATGACGGCCTGAAGCGTGCGCGTCACGCCGATGCCGTAGCAGCCCATGATGGCCGGCTGTTGTTTCCCCGCCTCGTCGAGAAACAACGCGCCGAGCGCCTCGCTGTATTTTGTGCCCAGCTTAAAGACGTGGCCGACTTCAATCGCCCGGCGGGCTTTGAGCGGCTGACCGCATTGAGCGCAGGCTTCGCCCGCCTGAACCAGCCGCAAGTCGGCCCAGCGCGAAACCTGAACGTCGCGTTTTTAAGGTCGCGGCGACAGCGCCGAGGCTGCCGGGACGCGCGCCGAGTTCGGCGAAAATTTCTTCGGCGGTGGCGGCGCGAAATTGGGTCGTGCCAAACACGCCGGCCAGCTTGGCTTCATTCAGTTGATGATCACCGCGCAGTAAAATCAAAATCAGTTTGCTTTCGACGAGGTAAACCAGCGTTTTGATTTGCCGGTCGGCGGGGACGTTGTAAGGCGGCTGAGTGAGTGCTTCAATGGTGAGGACGCCGGGCGTCGCGAACTTTTCAATTTCGGATTTCGGATTTCGGATTTCGGATTTCGGCGCAGCGCTCGTCGCCTTCTCGATGTTCGCGGCATAGCCGCAATCTTCGCAGTAAACGACTTCGTTTTCACCGGTCTCGGCCGGCACCATGAATTCGTGCGAGAATTTGCCGCCCATCACGCCGGTATCGGCCTCGACCGGAATCGTCTTGAGTCCGCACCGCTGAAAAATGCGCGCATAAGCATCGTACATTTTCCGGTAGCTGATCTGCGCGGCCTCGTCCGTCGCGTCAAAGCTGTAAGCGTCCTTCATGATGAATTCCCTGGCGCGCATGAGGCCGAAGCGCGGGCGGATTTCATCGCGGAACTTGGTTTGGATCTGATAGAAATTCTTCGGCAACTGGCGGTAGGAACTGATTTCACCGGCCACCAGGGTAGTGATGACTTCTTCGTGGGTGGGACCCAGGAGCCATTCGCGTTTGGCGTGGTCCTGCAGCCGGAACAGCACCTCGCTGGCGGTCTGGTAGCGCCCGCTCCGCTGCCAGATTTCGGGCGGTTGGAGGGCGGGCATCAGGACTTCCATCGCGCCGGCGCGGTCCATCTCTTCGCGGACGATTTGTTCCACCTTGCGGAGCGCGCGCAATCCGAGCGGCAGAAAGGTGTAAAGGCCGCCGGTCAGCTTGCGGATGAGACCGGCGCGCAACAGCAGCTTGTGCGAAGGGATTTCCGCGTCGGCCGGCGTTTCTTTCAGCGTGGGAACGAATGTTTGAGACCAGCGCATCGGGATTTACGATTTACGATTTACGCGCCCATTTGCGTTCCAAAATCTCTCCCGATGCGCAAATCGTAAATCGTAAATCGTAAGCTATTTCACGGTATTGACCAGCGGCGCCAGTCCCTGGATGCGGACTTCGAGGCGGTCGCCGGATTCGATCGGCCCCACGCCGCTGGGTGTGCCGGTCAGGATCACGTCGCCGGGCAGCAACGTCATGTTCGTCGAGATAAAGCTGACGAGATGGTAGCAGTTGAAGATGAGCTGGCTGGTGTTTGAGTTCTGCCGCAGTTGACCGTTCTGGAAAAGTTGGATGGTCAAATCGTGCGGATCGATCTTCGTTTCGACGTACGGTCCAAGCGGCGTGAACGTGTCAAATGATTTGCAGCGCGCCCACTGGCTCTCGGAGTTCTGGACCGTGCGATCGCTGACATCCTGAGCGGACGTGTAACCAAAAATATAACGCGCGGCCGCGGCCGGCGTGACGTTGCGAATGCGGCGGCCAATGATGACCGCCAACTCCGCTTCGAAATCGGTGCGATGATGCGAAAAGGGAACCTCGATCTTTCCGCCATCCGGCAGCAGCGACGTCGGCGCCTTCAACCAGAACAGCGGTTCCTTGGGAATGGGCTTGCCGGACTCGCGCGCGTGGTCGGCGTAGTTCAAGCCGACCGCGATGACTTTCGACGGGTTTACCGGCGTGAGTGTTTTGACTCCTTTCAGCGGAACAGGCTTCTTTTCGTAGGATGGAGACCCGAACACATCTCCTTGCAAGCGGAAAAGTTCTCCGTCAACCACTTTAGCGTAGAAAATTTCGTCGCCTTTTTGAAACCGCCCGATTGCTGCCATAGGTAGGTCTTTTTGTAACAAATCACAGCGGCCCATCGCAAGACGAAAGTCGGAAACTCTCCTTCAAAGGCTACAAATGAGCTTTTAAGAACAGCGGCAACCAGCTGCGGAGCAGCGATAGAAGGTACCCCACGGCGTCAGTCGTGGGTTGCGGATATTGGCAATCGGAGCCGCGAAGCGGCGAAAGGAAATTCTCTTCGGCCGCAATTCTGTCGCCCCTGACGGGGGCTTTTGGCTCATGTTTCCCCACGACTCGCACCGTGGCTGACGGCTTGCGCACCCATTGCCAAAATCTGCCTTGCGCCCGCTTCAAACGGCTCCGTGCCTGTCCGCCGGTGCAGCCGTAATCGGTTAGCACTGAACTTGTTTGAAGTCGGATGAAACACCAAATTCAGCTCCGTCAAACGCGAACTTCGCGATGACGACGATTTTCATGGGTGCCGATGATAGAACGTTTTTGTCGCGCCGGTGTCTTCTTTTGAGTAGATTCACCGCCGATGAAAGAAGGCCTCCAGCGCGCGTCCGAGAATTCAGCGGAGTGTGGCACAGACCACTGGCCTGTTCCGTCCGTCGAGTCGCCGACCGGTGCGGGCGGGTCGCCTGTACCACCCCTTTTGCCGACACTCTTTCAGAGTTGGTTTGGGGCAGCCGCCCTGGCGCTCATCATCCTGCTTCAGTCGGGCGACCCGGTCCGGGCCGCGGATTCGTTGGTGTGGCGGACGGACAAAAATCAGGTCGATGCCGACATCGAGTCGTGGCCTTTGTCCGAAGTGTTGGAGTCGATCTCCTCGGCGACGGACTGGCAGATTTACGTCGAGCCGGATACCGAATACACCGTCACGACGCGGTTCCAAAATCTCAAACCGCCCGAAGCGCTCCGGCGTTTACTCGGCGAATTGAACTTCGCTCTTCTGCCGCAAACGAACGGGCCGGTCAAACTGTTCATCTACCGCAACTCGGTCCACGAAGCCACCCAACTGGTCCAGGTCGCGAGGAAGGCCAGGCCCGAAGCGGCGAGCAAAGCGATTGCGAACGAACTGATCGTGAGACTCAAACCCGGCGCGAAAGAAAGCATCGACGCGCTGGCAAAACGGCTGGGCGCGAAAGTCGTCGGGCGGCTCGATGGCCTCAACGCTTACCGGCTGCAATTTGACAACGCCGCCGCGGCGCAAAACGCGCGCGCCGAATTGGGGAACGACAGCGACGTGGCCGCAATCGAAAATAATTTCACGATTGCTCAGCCCGGCAATTTGCAGCCGCTGGCAGCGAGTTCCTCGCTGCCGCCCGCGCTGAAACCGGATGTTTCACCTTCATCCGATAAAATCATCGTCGCCTTGATTGACACGGCAGTCCAACGGCAAGGGTCGGTGGCCAAAGATTTTCTTCAGCCACCCATCTCGCTTTACGACGATTACCAGCCGCCGTCCGACAAAATTACGCACGGCACCGCGATAGTGGAAACGCTGCTCGATGGCGTGGCCCAGGCGGCGCGAGACTGTGGCGACAACGACGGCACGGTTCCCGTCTCCTTCCTGGACATTGACGTTTTCGGTCCGAATGAAAACACGACCACGTTCAACATCGCTCAAGGTGTTTATGCGGCGCTCACGAACCACGCGAACATCGTGAATATCAACACCCCGGTCACGACGCCCACTTATCCAGCCGCCGATCCCGGGGTCATCGCGGTGACCGCCGGCGATCCGCGCGGAGACATCGCGTCCTACGCGAACCGCGGCTCGTTTGTGCAAGCCATGGCGTCGGGCATGAACGTCCTCCACTACGGCGGCCAGACCTGGCTCGGCACGGGCACGTCCTTTTCCAGCGCAAAGGTCAGTGGCTGGGCGGCGGGAAGTATGGCCGGTTGCGGCTCGACACCTTCCCAACTCCCGGCGCTGACGTTGAAGCGCTGGGCAATGCCTCCGAGCACGCAGCCTTGAAGCAGGGAAACTGCCAACGAGGCTCCTGCCGCGGCGGGTCGGGGATCGGCGCTCCTGCGCCAACGCGTCGCTCAACCGGTGCGCGTCAACTGAACCGCTACATAACGCGCTTCGGGAACGACAAACTTTTTGACCTCGACGGAAACCGTGTCGGGCGCGAACTCAGCCAGGATCATCTCCGCGATGTCCGCCGCCAGCCTCTCAATCAGCTTCCAGCTCCGACCCTCGCCAAACTCGAGCAGGCGCCGCGCCACGGCGTCGTAGTCGATCGTCTTCGTCAAATCATCTGCCGTCGCAGCAGTCGCAAAGTCCCGTGTCATTTCCACGCTGATAAGCAATCGTTGCGGTTTCGCCCGCTCCACATCCGGGACGCCGACGCGATAAAACACTTCCAGGTCGCTGATGATGATTTTGTCCATGTGCAAATACGCGTAGCCGCCGACGTGAGGAGGCGGACCTTGCCGCTCGGCCGACCGCTTCGTCAACGTGGTGACCACGCGCTTTTCAGCCACAGCTCGAACCTCGCTCCGTCTTCTGTCTCAACGCCGTTTCGATCAGGATTCGCGTCGGTTGATTCAACTCCATTGTCAACGCCTCGTCCGCGCTGACCCACCGAAACGCCTGCGCCTCGTCGTTCAGTTGAACCCGCTGCTCGCCAACGCAGCGGCAGGTGTAATTCAGCAAGACAAAATGGGCGTCACGATAAAATTCCCTGGAATGGATGCAATCCTGGACGAGCACGAAGCGGATGTCATCGATCTCCAGACCGGTTTCCTCTTTGATTTCGCGACGAAGGGCATCGACCGCGCTCTCGCCCAGTTTGATTTTCCCGCCGGGAATGCCCCAC
Organism: Verrucomicrobiota bacterium; assembly: GCA_003218935.1. Classification (GTDB taxonomy): domain Bacteria; phylum Verrucomicrobiota; class Verrucomicrobiia; order Limisphaerales; family AV2; genus AV2. Next base: position 7,464 of record QHPA01000269.1, on the reverse strand, counting down.
AGCTGCGACCATTTTTGCGTGCGGATCATGAGCATTTGACCTGCGGCATTGAAGATGAGGGCCCCGACCGTGGCGACAGGCCAGCCATCCAATTGACCCGAATAATGGGATGCGCCGCGCGGTTTGAGTTCAAATTCATTGCGCTCCAGGACCTCCCGCAATTCACCGAGATGTTCGACGATCAAATCAGGTTCGCTCGCGCGCAATTGGTCGAGCCGATTGTAGCCGGTGAGCACCGCGCAGGAAAAAATTCCGCCGTGCCGCGCCGTTTCGATGTCGTGCTGCATGTCACCCACAAACAGCGTCTCGCCCGCGGTGAGTTCGTGCTTTTGAAGGATTTCCAGAATCTTCGTCCGCTTGTCCCAAACCTCCAGGTAGGCGTGGTCGAGGAACCGATCAAAGCCGGTCGCCGCCGACTGAGCGGCGAAATGGTCGCGATGAATGGTGCTCAGCAGAAAGGTGCGCAGGCCGTGCGCGCGGCAAAAGAGCAACATTTCGCGTGCGTGCGGCAGTTCACGGGCGAGGTGCTGAACTTCACGGAAATGACCGTGAAACCATTGCTCCAACTGCGGCAAGGAAACGTGTGGAACATAGCGGCTGTAGAAGTTTTTGAACGGGAGGCAAAACGCGGCCCGAAACTCGTCGAGGGTCAGTTCCATTACGCCCGCCTGCTTAAAAGTGTAATTGGTCGCCCGCCACACTGCCGGCAAATCGTCCACCAGCGTCCCGGACCAATCGAAAACGATGTTCCGAATCACGCCGCTAGTTTACTGGCGTCGGCACGTCGGGCAACACAAACCGCCGCCGCTACGGCGTAGTTTGACACTACCACCATTGCACGGTTGCTCTCCCTCTCCCCGCGAGGGACGAGCGGGGAGAGGGATGGGGAGAGGGGCTGTAAGAACAGAGCTATTGATCATCGGATTTCCCCTCTCCCTGACCCTCTCCCCACTCCTTCGTCGTGGGGAGAGGGAAATATTTCCAGCGCACTTATGGTGGCAATGTCAAGATGCGCACCGCCGCTATGGTTTCTGAATTCGGTAAAAGATGATCGGGTTGCTCAGACTCAGACCGCCCACGAAATAGAATGAACCGGTCGGCGTGTAGGAAAGCAAGGGAGACCAGGAAATGACGCTCGACAGGTTGGTCGTGTATTGCAACTGGTAACCGATGCCGGACTGGCCGAAGAGCGTCAACGAACCGATTCGATTCGTGGGCGCGTGGGCGTCGATGAGCGGCGGGTTCGCGCTGAACTCGTAAGCGCGGAAGAACAGGTCCGGCCCGTTCGGATCCACAATTTCAATCACCTGGAAGAGATTGGTCAGCGGCACGCGCATCCAATTCTTCCACTGGTTCGTATCGGACAAGTCACCCGAATACTGCAACTGATAGCTCAAACCTGGCTTGCCGTAGAGAATCAGTCGGCGAATTCCTCCACCCGTAATCCGCGCCTCCAGCAGCGGTTCGACATTGACCAGAGTCACTAGACCGTCGTTGGACAGCGTTCGAGACAAAACCGAACCATTGGCCTGCCTCGCGGACAGGTTCGAGATTTGCAACCGCACGAAAGCGGATGGCGCGTTGGATGGAGCAACAAAGTTCAATGTTGAAACGGTTTGGGCGCCTACCAGCGTTTGGCCGCTCAAGGTTTGCAGACTGACTTGAAATGTGCCGGGACCGGTCGGCTGCAAGGTGGCGGAGGCCAGTGGCGGCGTCGGCGCCGCCAGGGAGAAATTGGTCAGACCGGACGCGGTTACCTCGAGCGTGAAAGTTACGTTTGTGATTGGCGCGCTGGCGTCGACGATGAGCGGCACCGAGCCTGCTTGACCCGCCTCGATCATCGCCGAACCCAAGGTCGCTTCCGCGTAATTCCCGACGACCACGGAGAACGTGTTGCTGGTCGAGCGCGGCGGCGAGCCGTCATCCGTCACCACCAGCGTGATGGTGTTGCTGGTTCCACCCTGGTTCCGCGCCGGCGTCCAGGAGAAAACGCCATTGGTCGGATTGATGTTCGCGTTCGCGGGCGCGCCGGAGCCGAAGCTGAAGTGGAGCGAATTGGCTGGAATATCAGGATCACTCGCCACAGAGGCAATGACGAGCGGCTCCAGCACGAACGCTGTCTGGTTGTTGATCGCGGACAGCACCGGCGGACGATTCACTTCGTTGACCACAATGACAAACGTGTTCGTGTCCGAAAGGCCCGGCGTGCCGTTGTCGCGGACGATGACAGTGACGACGTAGGCGCCCGGGCCTTGTGATTCGCCGGGCGTCCAGGTGATCAAACCTGTGGCGGAGTCAAGGTTGAGTCCCGAAGGCAAGCTGGACCCGGATTGCCAGGTCAGCGTGTCCGAAGCATCTGGATCGGTCGCGCTCAACGGCAGCGACAGCGTCGTTTGTTCATCCACGCTGATTTGTGGCGGCACGCCGACGATGGCGGGGGCATGGTTCGTGTGAGTCACGACTACATTGAACGATTGTGTCGCGCTCAGGCTTGGCGAGCCGTTGTCCGTAACCACCAGTCGGAACTGTAAGGTCCGAACCGTCCTGCGTGTAGCGCAAGGTGCCCCCGACAAGGTAAAGCGCCACTCCGTTGGTGGGCGCGGCGTCCAGTGTGGGAATGAAAGTCAGGCTCGGCGGCGTATTGCCGGCAGCAGACACAGTGGTCTGCGCGTCGCCCGAAGCGTGGGCGGCTTCCTGGTTGCCGGCCGCGTCGGTGGCGCGACTGTAAAACGCATAGTGGTCGTTCGGTACGCCGCTGTAAATCGCGGCCGTGAGCGTGGTGTTCGTGATCCAGGGCGCGAACGGTCCGCCGTTGATGGAAACGTATATGTCGTACAATGACACGCCGCTTCCACCCGGATCGTCCGCGCCGGACCATTGCACGGTGAAATTGGGCGGGCTGCTGGCCGGCAGCGCAGCCACGACGCTGGTGGGCGCGGTCGTGTCTGTCGCGCTGCTGGCCGCGACGTAGAAAAGCGTGTAGTTGCCTGCGCTGTTGTAATCGAGCAAATGCACCAGGTTCGTGCGGATCGGCACGAGACTGCCTCCGCGGATGAAGCGGTCGGTGGTCCAAACATTGGTGCCGTAGGGAACCTCGGAATTATCGCTGCGCAACACTTTGGTGAGGCGATATTGGCCCTGGCCCGGATCCTGGAACCGGAAATAACTCCACCCCCCCGCCGCGGCAGCCGTCATTGAGACCGACAAGTTGCCGCCCCCCAGCGTGCCGGTGATGGTCGCGTTCGACACCGCCGCCACGGGATTGGTGCTGCCGTCGCTCAGATAAATCGTGTCCGGAAGGAGGTCCGGATCCGACACATCGTTGACGAGAAAATCGGGCCGGCCATCCGCCCCAGGTCCGTTTCCATCCACGATATGAGTCAGTTCGTGTATCTCGACACTCCTGATCAAGGAGAGACGCGGTTTGCCAAACGGATCGACCTGTTTGAACGACGCGGAGAAATTCGTAAAGCTGCCCTGGAGTGACGATGTAAACAGCCAGCGGGCACTCTTATTCGTCCCGGCGTCAATCTGCCCGAAATTGACATCCAGCGCGGGCGTGGCCGGCTGATTCTCCAGTTGAGTGCCGAGAATGGTGAAATCGATCAGCAGACCTTTTACGTTGTCAACGATCTGCGGCTTGCCGCCGGTAATGGTCAACGACCGGGCGGGGCCGTAGCCGACGTTGTTGACCTGCACGGCGAGCGAGTACGGAATGCTCGGTTCGATCTCCGGCGTGAAGGGATCATCCGAATACACGTCGCGTTCATGGAAATAACGCACGACCAATTCGGGCTGCGGGAACACCTGGATGGGCGCGGGCGCGAGCGGAACTGTAAGGTCCGAACCGTCCTGCGTGTAGCGCAAGGTGCCCCCGACAAGGTAAAGCGCCACTCCGTTGGTGGGCGCGGCGTCCAGTGTGGGAATCAGCGTCCAGTTCGCCGTTCCCACGCTGTTGCCGGCCAACGAGCCTGTGCCGTCCACCGCCGTGAGGCCGGAAAGCGCGGCTGGAGTGATGGCGAAGTTGGTATTGACTTGTGCGCCATTCTGACCGGTGATCTGCAGGTCCACGCGCACGTTTTGGACGCAAGCGGAATTGCCGCCCGCCTGTTTCCTCGCGGAGTTATCCTGCTTGGCCAATCCTGAAGCGCGGTTTCTCACCGCGCTCGCCGCTCCGGGCGCCGCATTGCACTCGAAATGGTAACCCGCCGGCGCTTCGAAGTCCGTGACCGGGTTGAGGCTCTCCAGATAATCGAAGAAAGCGTCCGACCCAATGACCGGTCCCGGTCCCGGCGAATCCGGCACCAGATGGTAAACCTGGCGATAGAGAGCGACCAGGTCGCAGCCGGTGGAATCGAACGCGTAAAATGCCGTGCTTTTGTCCACCACGCTCGGACCGCACAGATAGTTCCAGAGCATTTCTCCCGTCACCGAGCATTCGCCGCTCAAGTAATCCTGCTTTTGCACGCCCGCTTTGGAGACTGCCGCTGGCGCGGGCGGCGTGCGCTTGACCATGACCGGCACGGTCAAAGAAGTGTTGGCCTTCAGTTTTCCCAGATCTGAGACGAGCGGCGTCAATTGCAAAACGGAAGTGGACGGAAAATTCAGTTTGACGTCGGCGGCGTCGATGAGGCCGTGGTTGCTGACGGTGTACAGCACCTGGAACTCGGTTCCGGGATACTGTGACAAATCCAGGGACGACGGCTCGATGGTCACAACGGGAATCGGCACCTGAGTTTCAAACGTGCTGTCCACGGTGAAAATATACGAGTCCTGGACGGTGGTCGGGACGACCGTGAAACTGTAATGAACGGTCTGACGCGTCAGGAACGCCACCACATTTGTCGTTGCCCCCGCGTCCACCAGCGCGGTCTGGCGGAAGGAACTGTGGTTAGTTGCGCTGACATCGACCAGGTAATACGCCTCAGTCAGGTTGGTGAACAAAATCGTTCCGTCCGGCCCGGTGTAATTGGTAAGGACGGCCGTCTGGCTCAACGCGTCGCTCAGCACGACCAGGGCGTTCGTCACGCGCGGCGAGCCCGAAGCGAAGTAGGTGTACTCGTCCTCGACGCTGACCAGCATGTTGCCGGTCGCAGCCGACACCGAGCGGAAGGAATAGGGCACGGAAAGCCCCGCGTTGGTGCTTTGAACGACGAGCGTGCCGTTGTAATCACCGAGCGGCAAATCGGCCGCCGGATTCAACAACAGAGTAATGACCGTGTTCGAGGCGGCCGCCAGCGGAGGAAGCTGGTTGGAGGAAGCCAGCGAAAGCCACGGCACGTTCGGCAGCGCGACTTGCAATGGGCCGGTGGCGACGCCTCCCTGGTTGGCCAGGGTGAAGGCGAGAGGCGTTTGCGTTCCGCGCAACATGGAACCATTCAGGGACGCCGGAACGGTCGCCAGCCGCGGGCGCAGAGCCTCGACACGGACGGTAATCGTCAGGGTTGCAGTCGCGCCTTCGGCGCTGCTCACGCGCAACACCACGGGACTTTGGAAAATCGACGGGTCAAGCGCCGCGATGATGAATCTGAGGTTTGCGCTCCCGAATCCAACCAGCGCATTCGTCTCCAGACTGGCCGTCACTGCCAGGTTGGGTTGATTCGTCACGACGCTGACGCTCAGCCCGGCCAACGGCACGTCGCTCAGGTTGTCCAGGTGCGTCGTGTTCGTGACGCTGGTCCCCTCAATCACGCTCACCAACGAAACCGGCGCGATGCTCATACCGATCAGCGTGAAGGTGTCTTGCGCCGGCGGATTGGCCACGCCGGGAAACGCTGCGGCGACCTGATAATTGCCCGCTTCATTCGGCAACGGATCGAACACGTTCGTGAACGTGCCGTCCGCGGCGCTCAATACGTTGTAGGTCCGATCTGTGCCTCGCACTTTCACGTGGATCGTGATGGGCACGAACGCCGCCGGCGAAGCGGCGTTGCGGTATAAGCCGGCTGGACGGTGAGGGGCGTCGCGCTGACGAAAAAGTTGTTGTTTTCCGAGAGCTCCTGGACGTTGTCGGACGCATCGGCCTGCGCGATCAGCCAATAGGTGCCCGGTGCCGATGGCGTCTGGACGGTCACGGTCTGGTCAACACCCTGGCCGGCCTCCAACGGACCGTTGAAAGCCGTCACCGCGGCGAGCGTGCCGCTGCCCGGCGTCGGCGTGGACGAAACAAACACGCGCTGGCCGATGTTGCCGTCGGCGGCGAGCAGTCCCTGGTTTGCCACGTGGAACTGCACGCTGATCGCATGATCCGTCAGAGCGCTGGCAGGAGCGGTGAGGCCGGTGACGATCAAATCCGGCAGCGGTGTGAGGTTGGAGGAGCGGACGATGGAACTGGAGTTGTTGCTCTCGCCCGTGCCGCTGGAATTGTATTCAAACAGGTTGTTGAACGTGTCGGCCGTGATCGTGAAGAGCAGGTCCCCCGCCCCATTGGTCGCGTACGGCAGCGCGAAATTGTAGGAGCGATCCCGCGCTGTTCCGTTGGTCAGCGGGCCGAGCACGTTCGTGTCGTAAAACACCGTCGTGTCGAGCAGCGTCACTCCGCCGTTCGTGTTGACGACCGTGACGTGGTCGTACCAGTTGCCCGGCGCCGGCGCGTTGCCGGTGTTGGCGTCCTGCCAGCGAACCGTGACGTTCGTGCCCGAGGCAAGCGTGGCGGGTTGAACGTCGAGGTTGACGACCTGCAAGTCGGGATACGGCGCGATGGAGGAGCCAACCACAACCGACGCCGTGTTATTGCTCTCGCCGGTGCCGCCCAAATTGTATTCGAACAGGTTGTTGAACGTGTCGGCCGTGACCGTGAATTGCAGATTGCCCACCGCGTTCGGCCCGTTCGGCAGGGTGAAACTGTAGGAGCGGTCGCGCGCCGTGCCGTTGGTGAGCGGCCCCAGCGCGTTGGTGCCGTAAAGCACCGTGGTGTCGAGCAGCGTCACGCCGTTGTTTGTATTCACGACCGTGACGTGGTCGTACCAATTGGCGGCTGCCGTTGCGTTGCCGGTGTTGGTGTCCTGCCAGTGGATGGTGACGTTGGTTCCAGACGCGAGCGTGTCGGGTTGGACGCTCAGGTTGATGACTTGCAGGTCGGGATACGCCGCAGTGGATGAAACGGCCGTCGTGCTCACCGTGTTGTTGGCCTCGGCGGTGCCGCTCGCGTTGGCTTCCGGGAGTTGGTTGAACGTATCCGCCGTAACGGTGATTTGGAGCGCGCCAACGCCGCGCGGGCCGTCGGGCAATGGCAGCGCCGTCGAAAAGGGACGCGAGCCGCCAGGCGGGATTGGACCGTTGCCGGTCGAGGCCGGATTGTAAAAGACCGTCGTGTTCAGCAGCGTCTCCGCTGTGTTTGTGTTGACGACGACCACGTGATCGCTGAAACCGCTGCCCGTGTCCACCGTCCCGTCGTTCCTGTCGTTCCAGGAGATGGTGAGCGTGTCGCCGGAATGAATCGAGCCACCGGGCAAAACCACCAGG